>JANXNT010000478.1 GCA_025353985.1 Limnoglobus sp. | reverse complement strand
CCGACAATCCAAAATTCAAGAAACAATAGCGAGACTGCGATTGGCATCATTAGCCAGCCGACTTGATCGTGAACCCAGGTTTGCGTGAATTCACCACCTCGGAGGTCGATTGCGAATCCGGTTACCACAATCCGGATGACGTTACTGAATACAGCAATGAGAGGTACCGAGACGATAATGATACACGCCTCAAGTAATGGTTTTCGCACAACGATAAGCACTGCTGTCGCGATGGCAAAAAACGCTAAAAACATACTCAGCCCGCTGCATGCCTCTGCCACTGCCACCCGACCGCGTTCGACGAGAATGATGTTCCCTTCCGAAATGGCAGGCGAACCGAGAGTTTGTAAAACCCAAGTGCTCCATTGCGTCGCCAAACTACGTAATGGGCGTGAGAGTCCCGTTTCGATGAAGTATGGAAGGGGAACCATATATCCCAAGTAGAGACAGGTCGGCCACCCCCATGTTAAACCCGGTCGCCCACCATAAGTTCCGAATAAACCCAGGCAAACTGGGATCAAACTCATAGCGGACAGCCAGTCAAAATAGAGATAACCCCCGAGCATTAATATTAGCGCGCCGAATATCAAATAGCGCATTCCCGCACCACTCAAATCGTTCCCAAGTGATTTCATACGATCTCGGCGCAACGCGAGGATTCCGAGGGCTAATACTGGAACTATGTAACCGTGCGAATACTGTGGGTCACTGGCCCATTTGGTGTGCAATGCATTCAGAATGGGCCAATACGCCCAAACGACCATTGCCGTCAAAATCAGTATGCAGCACGCTCTCAACGGTAAAATCCTGTATCTGGATTCTGAACAGGTTCCCTAAAGTCCATAATCTTTTCCAGCAAATAATCTCAGTATACTGGTATGACTTTACTCGCAATTCGTCACGCAAAATCGAAAATTCATGAAGAAAACACCTGCAATCATGTATTACCTGAATTTTTCGCGAATTCGGATGTTAGTTGTTCGTCGAATCCGTTAATCGACGGTATTCCGATCGTTCCAAGGGGTGAAGGTCGCGGTCTGTCAGGCCATCCTGATTCGCCTTGCGTATTGTTCGTTTTGCATCTGCTGGGTTGCCGGTCGCATCGTACACCAGTGCCATGTGAAACTGAAAATCGAGTCGATTCGATTGCTCGTTTGCTGCGACGAGATCGCGCATTGCGAGTTCATGTTGTCCGCTCCGTAAATACGCGATACTTCTTGTGTCGAGGTAGATATCCAAGGGGCCTGCGGTTGCTATCAACTTATTGGCGAGTTCGAGCGATTCCGTGCTGTTCTTCTCGTGTAGAACAAGCAGCCAAGCCAAATTGTTCTTCGCCAAGGGGTTGTCCGGCGAGAGCGTTAGTATCTGCCGGTATGCTGCGATTGCCTCGGTATATTTCCCCGTCGCATCGAGAAAATCTGCGGTGCTGACCATCAGATCGACCGAGTTTGGCAGGCTCTTTTTTGCAGTGGTGATGATTGTAGACGCGCGTTGGATGAGCGAGTCGTCGGGTTTTCCCAATCGCACGACGGCAACGGCTGTCCGCACTACCGATTCGTAACCGACGACTTTGTTGTCGGAGATGCGTTCGATCGCTTCCAACGCCAAGCCTACTCGATTTTGCCGGGCCAAAAACTCAGCGAATTCCAGATTTGCCGCAGGGAATTTCGCTTCGACAGCGATCACATACTTTCGGTATGCGGTTTCTCCTTCGATAGATAATCCCAGTTCGCCGAGTACAAGCCCCACGGCCCGCCAAATCGCGGGATTCTTTCGTGTTTGGAAATCCTTTTCTGCGAACTGGACGAGAATCTGTGACGCTTCTGCATTCTTGCCGGATGCCTTGAATAGTCGAGCTTTCAGTTCGACTATTCGCCCCACATCGGCATTCGGCATACTTTCGAGCTTCGCCAACCAAATACTGGCTTTGTCCATTTCCTTTCGGCGGATCAAACCGAGAATGTACTCCACAACAAACTTGGGATTCGCGATGGCTCGGGTTGTTAACAAGTCCAGATACAGTTCGTTCGCTTTATTCCATTGTCCATCGGTTTCGTAGAGTTTGGCTAGCAAGAACAATTCGTCGGATTGCGGCTTAATTCGGACGAATGATTCTTCGAGCAATCGGATCGATTGCCGCCGACTGCCCGGTCGGCCAATTAATATGATCGCTCGCGCGCGTTTGTCTTCGGGGGAATCTGTGTATTCTTGCAAATTGATATCGAGCAAGTTCAGCGCGTCCGTCCCGCTGCGATAGTCGCCTTTGCTGGCCAAGCTTAATGCGAGCGATCTCCTCGCCCAAATTGCAG
>JANXNT010000412.1 GCA_025353985.1 Limnoglobus sp. | reverse complement strand
CAAGACATCGCGGCACTCAAGAGCAAGCTCCTCGAATCGGGGCTGTCGACGTCCCAACTGGTTTCGACCGCGTGGGCATCCGCATCGACGTACCGCAGCACCGACAAACGCGGTGGGGCCAACGGCGCACGGATTCGCCTCGCCCCGCAGAAGGATTGGAAGGTCAACCAACCCGACGAACTCGCGAAGATCTTGCCGATTCTGGAAAAGGTCCAAGCCGACTTTAACAAGGCACAGGTCGGCGGGAAGAAAGTCTCGCTCGCGGATCTGATCGTTCTCGGCGGTTGTGCCGGTGTCGAGCAAGCCGCTAAGAAGGCCGGGCAGAACGTCGTGGTTCCCTTCACGCCGGGCCGCACCGACGCATCGCAAGACCAAACCGATGTCGAATCGTTCGCGGTGCTCGAACCGACCGCAGACGGCTTCCGCAACCATTACAGCCGCGACCTTACGAAAGCGGGCGAAGCGTTGATGGTCGATCGCGCACACCTGCTCTCGTTGACCGCCCCAGAAATGACCGTTCTCATCGGCGGGATGCGCGTTCTGAATGCCAACACGGGGAGTTCGCCACTCGGCGTGTTCACCAAACGGCCCGAGATGCTGACCAACGATTTCTTCGTGAACCTGCTTGACATGAACACGGAATGGAAAGTGTCGCCGGTCTGCGAACACTTCTACGATGGCCGGGATGCCAAGACGGGCAAGGTCAAGTGGACCGCCAGTTCCGTCGATCTCGTGTTCGGTTCGAACTCGCAATTGCGAGCCATCGCGGAAGTCTACTCCAGCAATGACGCCCAGCCCAAGTTCGTACGCGACTTCGTGGCCGTGTGGAACAAGGTGATGAATCTCGACCGCTTCGACCTCGACCCCGCACTGCGAAGCGGAGCGCGATTCGCGGCCCGCTAACTTCGAATGCGGAATTCGGAACTTCGTCCGAAATGCGGAATTCGGAACGCGGATTTCGGAATTTAGGAATGTCGGCTTCTGTGGGGCACGTTTTTTACGTGCCCCATTTCTCATTTTGTCACTTTCATTTTGTAGTAGGCACACTCCGTGTGCCGTTCGGATGTTGGCAAACCTGCTCACATCGTCATATTCCGCAAACGGTCTCAACGGCACATGGAATGTGCCTACTACAAGCAGAAGTTGCTACCCAAAACCATCGCGTATTGAACCATGCCGTGTTCTTCTATTCACACTCAATCCGAATGCATATTGATTCGTTAAAGCCCGATGACGGTTCTGCCGATGAGTGTGATTAATCACTCGCAAAAGTAGGACACTTTATGACTCGTTTTCTGCATGGGATGATCCGCGCCATTGCCGAGGCGTTTCCCTTCCGTGGCCCCGTGCATGAAATCGGTTCGTACCAAGTCGAAGGTCAGGAAAAACTGATCGACTTGCGGAGCATGTTTGCGGGCCAAGAATATCTTGGCGTCGATTTTCGGGCCGGTCCAGGTGTCGATCTCGTTGCGAATGTGGAGAAGTTGCCGTTCCCCGATGGCTCCGTCGGCACCGTGCTTGCGCTGAGTACCTTTGAGCACGTTCAGCACTTTTGGAAAGGCTTCGACGAAGTCTATCGCGTGCTGCGTTCGGATGGCATTCTCGTCGTATCGTGCCCGTTTTACTTCCACGTTCACGGTTACCCGAGCGATTATTGGCGGTTCACGCCGTACGCTTTGGACATGATGCTGGAACGCTATCCGCACCGCATTCTGGGCTGGCATGGTCCGGATCGTCGCCCAATTAACGTCTGGGCCGTGGCATGGCGTGAAGACGCCACTCCGCCGACCGAAGCGCAATTCCAAAAGTATCAAACGCTATTGCAGGAATACGCCCAAGAGCGATTGGCGTTGGGCCGTCGAATCGCTTACTCAATCGGGCGAGTCCTGTGCGGTCGCCGCCCGTTTGCCACCTATCTCGACCGCAACCGCTGGAAAACCGAGTGGAAGCGCCCCGCCGCATGAACACCTTTCTTCGTGGGTCAATATAACAGCCAACCTCATAAACTCCCTTTTGAGGTGGCCGTTCCGATGACTACGAAGACTGTCCGCGTGGGGATTGTTGGCCTCGGATTCGGGGCCGAATTCATCCCGATTTACAAGGCACACCCGAACGCGGAAATGTACGCGATCTGCCGCCGGAATAAAGCCGAACTCGATGCGTGCGGAGACAAGTATGGCATCCCCGCACGCTACACGAGCTTCGAGGATTTGCTTCGCGATCCGAAAGTCGATGCGGTTCACATCAACAGCCCGATCCCCGATCACGGCCCGCAAACGATCGCTGCACTAAAGGCGGGCAAACACGTCGCGTGTACTGTGCCGATGGCGACCGACCCGAACGATATTCGCGAGATTATTGAACTGACGCGGACGACCGGCAAGACGTACATGATGATGGAG
>JANXNT010000477.1 GCA_025353985.1 Limnoglobus sp. | reverse complement strand
GCCGATCGGTTCGGGCGGTAACAGTAGCGGGATTGGTGGGGGGCTGCGGTCGGGTCTTGCGATGGGCCGGGCTTCGGGGATGTTGGCGGGGCGGCGTTCGTCGCGGTCCGATGCGACTCCGCGAGCGATACTGGCCGTTTCGAGTAGTGGCACGCCGGGCAGGGCACTGGCCCGGACTTCGCTGCGGTTGCCACCGGAGCGGCTGGCCAGTGTCGTCGAATCGGTGCGGCCACCTTTGTTGCGTGCGCGTTGGGGCGGCGTGCGAAGCGAGTCGATCCACTTCTCTTGCAGGTCGTCCGCACTCTCGAAGCCGTAGAATTCGCGGACGGCGGCCTCCCAGTTGCGGTTGTCTTTCTTCATGCCCATGCCGACGAATTCGAGGAACTTCTTGCGTCCGCCGTGCTGATTGATGAGGTAATCGCAGACCGAATAACCCTGTGCGTAAACGACGATCATGTCGCGTGGGTATTCCTTCATCGTGAACAAAATCCGTAGCGGAATGCCGCGATTCGCGTTAAGGATTTCGCGGCAACGAATGTCGTGGTTGAACCACTCGTCTTCGTTCTCGCTGAGGACGCTACCACCTTCATCGGCCCAGCGCGGCACGGCTTGCCCGAAGTGTTGGGCCAGCACGGTGTGCGTCACTTCATGCGGAAGCACGCTGTAAAGTAGCTGTTTCGTTTCGCCCCAGATTTTCATATCCTGCGACAAAACCGACGAGCGACCCGATGCCCCGGCCCCGAAGGTGAACGTCGTCGCGCCGCCCGATTGCTTGAGGTTGATCTCGATGCGGAGCGGGCAACGTTGCGGCCACGTTGGCATTTCGCGACCGAGCCACTCTTGCGCTTTCTCGCGGCGATAATGTTCGGCGAGGTCGCCGAATTTCTCGGAGAGATCGCGGCTACTGGCCAC
The DNA here is from genome assembly GCA_025353985.1 of Limnoglobus sp. GTDB lineage: Bacteria > Planctomycetota > Planctomycetia > Gemmatales > Gemmataceae > Limnoglobus. The sequence continues at coordinate 973 of JANXNT010000477.1, read as the reverse complement.
GACGCGAAAGTTCGCGGTCTTGTAAGAGCCATCCCGATCGAACTCGCCTTCGGCCCCCAAAACAGGGCGTATGACGATGCAGAGCAGAATGGCGGTGGCTGATAGCAGCCGGTTCCAACGAAGCGTCATTCCCTTGACCTCCGCAACACAAAAAAGCCCGGTCGAGCCGGTGGAGTCTACTGGCAAAAGAACTGTAACCGCAACCCGGATGCCGGGCGGGAAAAGTTTCGTTCTTCCGGGAGGAATGTGCCTTCAAACGTGCCGCAGGCTTAGAATTTCAGGCTTAGGGCGCGTATACCGCGAACGCCGGTGACGCGGAACGCGGCGTGTAGCTTTTACAATTCGGCAAGGTTGATGCGGCAATTGCAATTCTTACCGATTCGGGGATGGGAAAGATTTGGACAGGAAGTATGAGTTTCCTTGCCAGTCTGGCGCGCCAGCGAGGGATTGTGATCGTTACTTCTTCAATTGCAGTCGCTTCAGGCTGGCGATGGCGTCTTGCGTGAGGGCGTGGGTCGGTTCGCCGGCGGCGATTTTTGCTAACAGTGTTTGTGCGTCGGCGGTGCCGATGCGTTCGAGCAACTCGATGGCGCGGGCTTCAAACACGTTTGGCAGTGGCGGTTTTTGTAGATGTTCGACGAGCGTTTCCAATCGCGATTTCACTTCCAACGAAGGCGTCGTTTGCATTGTCGCCTGTAACTCGGCCACGAAGCCGACACCTCTTGTTTTCAACGATTGGCTTGCCGCTTCCCGCACTGCGAATGCGGGGGCATCGAGTTGAACCAGCCACGCGGTGATCTGTTCTGGCGTTGGCTTGGCCAGCTTGGGGATCGGTTGAATCTTCGCGGAAAGCAGTGGGATGGCCACTTCGGGGCGCGTCGATAGTTCGCGAATCGCATCCCAAGCACGCTTCGCGGAATCGCCGCGAATGGCATCGGCAAGCTCGTCTGGCGTGTGCAGTGCCTTATTCATT
>JANXNT010000391.1 GCA_025353985.1 Limnoglobus sp. | reverse complement strand
CTTTTTCATCGTCATCATCGCGTCGAACGCGCGCTTGGCGGCGGCGGGATCGGGGTCGATGATCGCTTGCGACAGGACAATTGGCGTGATTTGCCAGGAGATTCCCCATTTGTCCTGGCACCAGCCGCACGCGCTTTCGTGGCCGCCGTTGCCGACGATCGCGTTCCAATAGCGATCCGTTTCGGCTTGATCTGCGGTGGCGACCTGAAACGAGAACGCCCAATTGTGCTTGACGTTGGGGCCACCGTTTAGCCCGAGGCACGGTATGCCCATCACGGTAAACTCGACGGTCAGCACGTCCCCTTTCTTCCCTGCGGGATAGTCTCCCGGTGCGCGATGGACCGCACTCACGAAGGAATCGGGAAAGGTCTCGGCGTAAAACCGTGCGGCGGCCTCAGCGTCGCCGTCGTACCAGAGGCAAATTGTGTTCTTCGCTGGCATCCCCATGTCCATTCTCCATTGTGATGAAAGATCTGCGTTTACGGTCGCCCCGCGCGGATGCCGCGATACGCGAAGTACGCGCCGGCGGCTAACAGCACCAACACGAATACCTGGCTGCGGCGCGAACGGCCGCGTGGGCTTGGCTCGAACAGGCGGAGTGTCAGCCGGGAAAATGCACTCGATACAAAGCGCGTTGCGCGATCTTCGAACCAGCGGGTCACCGTTGGCCCGACCCAGCGGGCGACGAGTTGTTCGAACAGAATTCGCGTCAGTGCATTCATGCCATCCAGAAACGGACGAGGTCCGTACGCAGAAAGTGCCACAAACCGCGGGCGGCCTGCCAGCTTTTTTGGGCACGCTCGCGATCCCCACGCATCCAACGGACCGCCCCTTGTGCCAGCTTTGCGGTCGCCTGCACGGGGGCATCGAAGGTGACGAATAGCTTGTAAAACAGCAAGATTCGCCGGTTCGCCTCGGCTTTGCGGAAGTAACGCACGTAGCCAATTGCCACGTTCGGCGCGGCGAATCGCACGTTCGCGCGGCTCGCCACGCGGCCGTAATGCACGATCTCGACATTGCCGACGTAGTACAGCGGTTTGCGTCGCCCGACTTGCGTAGAGAGGTCCAAATCTTCGCCGCCGAACCGGTATTGTTCGTCCCAACGCCCGCTCGTTTCGAAGCTGTCACGCGGCAAAAACACGGCCGCGCCCATCAGCACTTCGACGCGGTGAACGCCTTCCGGCTCGAAGCTATTTCGCCGATATTCGTAGTACGCCTTGCGAAATAATCCAGTCCAACGCAACAAGCTGATGCGGTGTAACAGTGCGCCGATCGTCGGTTTGCGGCGATACGAAATCTGGAACTCGCCGTCGCCGCCACGCAGTCGCGGGCCGATCATTCCGACGCCAGGGTTCTGGGCGAAGAAGTCGACGAATTCGCGTAAAGCGAGCGGCGGGATCACCGTATCGTTGTTGAGGAAAAACAGGAATCGCCCGCACGAAGCGGCCGCAGCCTGGTTGTTCGCCTTACTGAAACCGACGTTCGAGTTGTTGCGGATGAGGCGCACGTGGGGAAAATCGCGTGCTACCATGTCGGCCGCGCCATCGCTGGAGGCATTGTCGACGACGACGATCTCGAACGGAACCCCCTGCGTGTGCGGATGTAGCGATTCGAGGCACCCGCGTAGCATCTCGCGGCAATTCCAGTTCGCGATGCAAACCGACACGCACGGAGCCACCACCGGACGAATCATCGTCGGCATTCGCTCGCGAATCGGGTTGGGAATTCGCCCCATCGGGTCACTCAATTCGGGGTGCCATCCTGACAGCCGCAATTTGTAACACGCCGACAGAATCGCCGTCAATTGGAAGTGCGTAAGTATTTCGCACAAAAACACGTCTCACTTCTTCGCTTCGGGTTCCAGAATCTGGAACCTCTCCAGGTAGTTCTCGACCCATGGTGCGCCGCCGGGTTCGCCCGGTCCGGTGACGCCGACGACGTAGGCGCGGTCCTTGGTTACGATCACTCGTGCGACCGTGAATTTGCCATCGGTCAGCGCGATCGACAGGTCAATTGCATCGTAGCCCTGATAGGCGATTTTCGTGCGTGCGGAATGTTCGCGGCCATTCTGGGACATATCGATCAGCCCGCTCGCGAACTCTTCTGCGACTTTCTCCGCAGGCTTCTTGCGGTCCGCATCGGACAGTTCGACGTAGTACACGAAGTACGTTTCCTGAAAGATCGTTCGCGTGCTTTCGATCGATTGGGCCGACTCGGCCGCACGCCCGGTGTTGCGTTTCGATTTTTGCGTATCGCCGGGAAACTCAGTCGAAAAGCGGCCATCGGGCGAGACGTACGGCACGAAGTCTGGCGACATCATTTTGCCGATAAACACGGCCCCGCCACCGCAACAGAGGCACATCGATAACCCCGCGCCGCCGAGGAGCAACCACAGTATCAACCGGTTTCCTCTTTTGTTGCGCGCTCGAATCGGTTGGTCGTCGTCACCGTATTCGGGCGAACGCGCTGGCTTGCGTGTGGGCCGCATGACGGGAATCCCGTCGTCGGCGTTCGCAGCGGCCGTGAAAATCTGTTGGCACGACGCGCAACGCACTTCGCGACCGAGGAAGTCGTCGGGAACGTCGAGCAGTTCGCGGCATTTCGGGCAGCGGATCGATATTGGCATAGATCTTCAGTATAGGCGGCCCGCCATGCAAATCAGGGTGGCGACAACCACCCATGCGGACAACGAGGCGGTCGTGCCTACAATGTCGCGAATGGCGTTCGTCGATTTCGCACGGAGTTCGCGTTGATGGAAAAGTCGCAGATCCAAAAAGTGCTCATTCCGGGGCTGGCGATTGCTTCGATCATCGTGCTGATCGGGTTGCTTATCGGTCTGAAGAGCGAATCTACCGTCGCGCCCAAAAGCAAAGGCGGCCCGGTCCCGCCGACGCCAATTAAACCGAGTCAGACATCGGATTTCAATGCGGACGGCACTACGTTGAAAGTTCCGCCGATCGATGCCCCCGAGTGGAAGCCATTTGGTGAAAACGGCCTGAAAATATGGGATGTCGTCGAAGGGAACGGCGATGTGGCTCCGGCGGGTTCGACCGTCACGATCCACTACACCGGCTGGCTGCCCACCGGCGGCATTTTCGATTCGACCGTGCAAAGGGGCGATCCACCGGCGAACTTCCCGCTCGGCAACCTCATTAAAGCGTGGCAGATCGGCATTCCCGGTATGAAGCCCGGCGGCGTTCGTCGCCTGCTCGTACCACCCGAACTCGGTTATGGCGAAAGAGGTTCGCCGCCAAAAATCCCTGGCGGAGCCACGCTCGTGTTCGAAGTCAAACTGATCGAGTTCAACTAACCAAACCGTTTCCCCTTTATGAGGAGTATCGATGATGACGAATCCGATTCGTATCGCGTTTCTGGCTCTGACCACTGCATTCGCACTGGCGAACGCGACGTATTCCGAGGAGAAGAAAGAGCCGAAGATGCCCGCCCTCGACGCGAAAGAGTGGAAAGATTTCAAAGTCGAAGGCGTCGAAGGAATGAAGACCTGGGATGCCGTCGAAGGCAAAGGCGAAGCCGCCAAGGCGGACGCGACCGTTACGATCCACTACACCGGCTGGACGACCGACGGCAAGATTTTCGATAGCAGCGTCACCCGCGGCGAACCGGCGACCTTCCCACTCGGCAGGCTCATCAAAGGCTGGCAACTCGGCGTTCCCGGCATGAAGCCCGGTGGCAAACGCCGCATGATTCTCCCATACGAACTCGCCTACGGCGAACGCGGTTCGCCACCGAAGATCCCCGCCAAAGCGACACTCGTGTTCGAAATCGAATTGATCTCCGTGGAAAAGTAACTTTTCCGGCTGACAGCTGATAGCTTTTATCGCCCTCTTCAATCGCAGGAGTTTCGCATGAATTTTCCAAAGCTCGATGCCCCCGAATGGAAAGACATCGGCGGCGGTCTCAAGGTATGGGATTCGACCGTTGGCACGGGTACCGAGATCAAGCCGGGTGGCCGCGTGAAGGTCCACTACACCGGCTGGACGACCGACGGCAAGGTCTTCGATAGCAGCGTCACCCGTGGCACGCCGATCGAATTCCCGCTAACGGGCGTGATCAAAGGCTGGCAGGACGGCATCCCCGGAATGAAAGTCGGCGGCACTCGCCGCCTCTCGATCCCCGGCGAACTCGCATACGGGGTTCGCGGCATCCCCGGCACCATCCCACCGAACGCCACGCTGATTTTCGAAGTGCAATTACTCGAAGTGAAGTAACCAAAAAAGCCCCTGCACGATCGTGCAGGGGCTTTTCAAATCATGTCGCCATCACGTTGTAACCGCAATCCACGTACAGAACTTGCCCCGTAACGGCGCTCGCCAGTGGGCTGCACAAGTAGAGTGTGCTGTTCGCGACTTCCTCGGGGCCGATCGGCCGACGCAACGGCGAGTGCGAAGCAGCATGTTCGATCAGCTTGTCGAAATCCGGATTAATCGCACGCGCCGCCCGACTCGCGTACGGCCCCGCCGAGATTAAGTTCACGCGAATGTTCCGGTCGCCCACGAACCACGATAACTGCTTCGCATCGAGTTGGAGTGCCCCCTTCGCCGTGCTCATGCCGCCGCCGTAGTGCGGAATCACCCGGTCGCCGCCGATGTACGTCAGCCCGACAACGCTCGCGCCGCCCGGCCGATTCGCCATGAACGGAGCCGCGTAGCGAACCAGGCTAATCAGCGAATAGCTACTAATGCCCAACGCTTCGCTGTACGCTTCGCGGGTCGTCTCGATGATCGGCTTCGTGATCTCCCGGCTGAAGGCGATCGAGTGAATCAGAATGTCGATGCCGCCGAACTCTCTGCCGACGGCTTCGACCGTCCCTTGGATACTGTAATCGGGAAACTTCGCGTAACGGCGATCCGTGCGAACCTTCTCCGGCACCTGATCCATCGTGTCGTAACTCGCATCGCACGCGAACATCTTCTCGACTTTTAGCTCCGTGCCATCGGGTAGCAAACGCGATTCCCGATCCGCATCGCGGGTGAGGAAGCTTTCGACGATGCCGTACATACGCGGGTGAACCGCCAGCACGACCTTGGCCCCCGCCGCCTTCAGCGCCTTGCTGATGTACCACGCGAAACTCTGGTTATCGCCGACACCAGTAACGAGCGCGACCTTGCCCGTGAAATCGAGAGAGACCATGTTCGCGAACCTCGGAGGGGGATTGTTGTCTTTGGGTTGTTTTATGGAATTCCGAAACCGCAACGAGCCAACGAGTTTCGCAAGAAGAGTGGAATCGCGCCTTGCCTTCAGCACGGCAGACGTGTATCAATACTAAGCAAGTTAAGGGGGCGTAGCTCAATTGGTTAGAGCACCGGACTGTCGATCCGGAGGTTGCGGGTTCGAGTCCCGTCGCCCTCGCTGATGCAATTTACGGCAGACCGGTGCAAAATAGCGCCGGTCTGCTTCATTTCCAGGCTTTCCGCCGAACCGCCACTCGTTTCATCGAAGATGCCCAAAGTGTACTTTAGTGCAGTTCGATGCCGATCAATGTCCCCTGTTACTACGCCCGGCACTACGCCGAAATCACAAGCCACTACGCCCGGCACTACGCCGAAATCGCCATCGGTACCGGTCATGCGAAGGGGGATTTCCGATGCGTTCGATGCCACTGGCGAGATAGTAGGAACAAGGTTCGGCAGCTTGTCCACGGCCCCGGCGAGATCGTATAACCGGCGGTGAGAATAGCGAGCGGTGAGAAGTGGCGTCGAATGTCCGGCGAGTTCTTGTGCGGTTCGTAAATCGACGCCATTTCGTCCCAGCATGGTCAAGTACGTGTGTCGCAAGGCGTGAAAGTCGGCGTACTCCGGTCCATCGGGGCCTTCCACGACGTAGGGAATGCCTACGGCTTCGAGATCGGCGCGGAGCATTTCCGCTCCGCGATGGTCTTTCGCCCACGTTTCGCCCCATAGCGGCTCGTTGGCGGGCTTCCCGGCGACGAAGTCGCGTAGAGCAATCGCCACGTCTACGGGCAACGGTTGCACCTTCAGCTTTCGCGACTTGTTGAAGCGGGCCGCCAACGTCACGGTTGGCGTTTCGGCATCGAGGTCGAACACGGCAGGCGTGAGGTTCGCCAGAGCGTTCGCACGGAAGCCCGTGCCAGCGGCGGCCAGATACAGGAAGTACCGATCCGAACCCGTCAGCCCGCGAAACGTGCTTTGGCTTGCCCGCGTACCAACGAGCAACAACCGAAGTTCTTCGGCGGTGAGTTCGCGCCGCGTTCGGCGAACGTCCACGGCGGCGTTTACGAGCGTCAGGGATTCGAGCG
>JANXNT010000388.1 GCA_025353985.1 Limnoglobus sp. | reverse complement strand
AGTCGGCGACGGCGTCGGCGTAGGCGGCCATGGATGCGCGGATGTCGGTGGCGAAAAAGCGTGGCCGCGATACGTTTCGCAATGCGATGCCCGCCGCTTTCGCGTCGGCGTTCAATCGCCGGACGCGCTCGATGATGCCTTTCCAGCGGTCCGGCGTTTGCACTGCGAGCGCCAGCCGTGCGTCGTTCGAAATGACGTTCACTTTTCGCAAATCGATCGTCGTCAAGATCGGCTCGACTTGCTTCAGATAGGCGTAGCGTTGCTTGCGATATTCGTAATCGCGCAGCGGTCGCCACTTCTCGCTCTTGTACGCGAAAAACCCGAGCGCCACGACGCACACGGCCAGCAAAGACATCGAACCGAGTGCGGCGATTGTCCGTCGTCCGCCACCGGTGGGGCGCAGTAACCCGAAGATGCACGCGACCAGCGCGCCGACGATGCCGCCACCGAAGTGTGCCTCCCAACTGATGCCCGGCACGAAGCTGATCGCCGCGTTCAACCCGAGCATGATCCCCAGGCGGCGAAGCCCATCGGACACCATGCCGTCCGGTAAATGTTGGCGATACAGCACCAGCCAGACCATCGCCGACGTGAGCAAACCCCAGACGGCACCGGACGCTCCCGACACCATCGCCTCTGGGCGGAAGACCATCGCGAGGCACGCTCCGCCGACGCCGGACGCTGCGTAAAGTAGCAAGAATCTCGAACGCCCCCACTTCGATTCGATCAGCGGGCCGAGCGCACCGAGCGCGTACATGTTCAACAACAAGTGGAATATGCCTTGATGCACGAAACACGACACGATCAAGCGCCACCATTCGTCGCGCAACAAGTCCGTGCCGGTCAGGCCGCCGAGCCGTGCTGTTACGGACACATCGCCGAACGATAGGTAGTTCCGCAACGACACGCCGGTTTGTTTCGCCACGAGTAAACCGACCGCAAACCACAAGACGTTCAGTACGATAATCGCCGGCGCGATGATCGGTGGTGACGGGCTGAGTACCGATTCGCGGATCCGTTCGCCGCGCTCGAATGTCGTTGTAATCGGCGCTTCCAGCGGTACGACGGCCTTTGCGTTGGTGCTCAGGAGTAACGCGAGTTTATCCGGGTGGCCGACGAGTTCGTGGCCCTCCGCTGTCGCTACGAAACCTTGGCCGACGCCCTGCTGCCAATCAGCCACGCGGATCAACTCGGCGGTGCGCAGCGCGAACAACGGCTCGTCCATCGCGTCGCGCAAAATGCCGGTCGCCCGGGCGTGCAACAGCGGGTACCACGCCACCGCAGCGGATGCGGCAATCCACCCCAGCACGATTGCAGGGGAGACCACGGGCAAAGATTCTTTCGGAATCGTGTCGTCGATAACGCTCATGATTGGCATTATGTCCGAAACGGCTTTCAATGTCGATGCGTGAGGCAACGAATGATTCCCGACTGGCTGATACTGTCCGAAGAAGTGACAATCGCCCTGCGCGAACGTCGCCCAGTTGTGGCGCTGGAATCGACGATTATCGCACACGGTTTGCCGTGGCCGACGAACTTCGAGACAGCAAAACAAGCCGAAAACGCGATCCGCTACGAAGGCGCGGTCCCGGCCACGATTGCGATCTGGCACGGCAAGCCGACGATCGGCCTCACGACGGCCCAAATCGAGGAATTGGCGAAATCCGACGATGTTTTGAAGGCCAGTCGCCGCGATCTCGGCGCGGTCGTTGGCTTGAAGAAGCTTGCCGCAACCACGGTTTCCGCCACGATGGCACTCGCGCACATGGCGGGAATCTCCGTGTTTGCCACGGGCGGTATTGGCGGGGCGCATCGCGAACCGATCTTCGATATCTCCGCCGATCTCACCGAACTCGCGCGTACGCCGGTGCTGGTCGTGTGTGCGGGTGCGAAGAGTATTCTGGACTTGCCGCGAACGCTCGAATTGCTCGAAACCTTCGGCGTGCCCGTCATCGGCTATCGCTCGGATGCGTTCCCCGCGTTCTACGTGCAACGCAGCCAGGGGCGCGTGTCGGTGCGTGTGGAAACTCCGAGCGAAGCGGCGGCGATATTCCGTTCCCACGTGCAAATGGGCGGTGGCGGTGCGGTGCTGTCGCAACCGTGCCCGAGCGAGTTGGCGGTGCCTGCGGAGCAGTTCGACAAAGCGCTGGGCGAAGCCGAACTCGACGCGGCCGCCGAAGGTATCAGCGGTGCCCGCCTCACGCCGTACCTCCTGGCAAGGCTCGCCGAACTCACCGATGGCCGCACGCTCGCCGCCAACCGCGCGCTGTACCTGAACAACGCCAAACTCGCGGCTCAAGTAGTAGTGGCGAGTGATGAGTGATGAGTGGCGAGTCAAGACTTCTTGTCTCACCACTCACCACTCACCACTTCGGCTTTATCCAACGAACACGCCGCCCGTAAATCCATCGACCGCATCAAAATCGAACGTGACTACCGGCGTGCCGTTGGCGGCGATGTTCTTGCCGAGGTAACCCGTCACGCGGCTACCGGCCCCACTTCCCGAACCGACGACGAGGTCGGCGCGATTGTCGCCATCGAGGTTCTTCACCGCTACGCGGATTCCACAGCGCCTATCGACATCGCCGCCGAAGAAATTCGCGAGGTTCACGTACTCGTTGTTCAGCAAGGCTTTGCCATCGAAGGCCAACACGCGCGGTCCGCCACCGGGGCCGCCACCTGCGATGAGGTCCGCGAAGCCGTCGCCGTTGATGTCGCCCGCCGTCACAAAGATGCCGTTGCGCAACGCTTGTTCGAACGCGAAGAAGTCGCCGATGATCTTCACCGGCGTCGTCGCAAGCGACTTGCCATCGAATGCGGCGACACGTGGCCCGCCACCGAAGCCTGCGACCACGATGAGGTCGGCCACACCATCGCCGGTCATGTCCGCAATTGAGGAGCGTGCGCCGCCACGGAAATTCGTGTCATCGATGCCAAAGAATGCGGTCAACTTCGGGAAACTCGCTGCCCCGCTGTAAACATCCACGCGCGGCCCACCACCCTCATCAGGGGTGATCGCCAAGTCCGGGATGCCATCGCCCGTGACATCGCCTGCTGAGACGTACACGCCACCTCTAAACGAGGCTTCAAACGGCGCGACATCGAACAACACCGCTTGCGATTTGCCATCGAGCACCAACACGCGAGTCGCGCGGCCTGGCCCGGTGCCGACGACGAGATCAGCGACGCCATCGCCGTTGAAGTCCGCGCTCGCGGTGCGAACGCCACCCGTGAAGCCGACGAATGGCGTGACGGCGAAGCGAACCGATTTGTCCGCGTTGAACAGCGTCGCGCTGCCCGCACCCACATCAGCACCGACTCCAAATTGTGGGAAGCCGACGAGAACGGGTTTGACCGTTCCTGGAGGCGGCGGTGGCGGTGGCGGTGGCGGTGGTGGCGGCGGTGGTGGCGGCGGTGGCGGTGGCGGTGGCGGTGGTGGCGGTGGCGGTGGCGGTGGCGGTGGCGGCGATGTGGGATCGACTGTCACCGTGAAGGTGTCGCTGGCGCTGGCTCCGTTTCCATCCTGCACGAATAGCGCGATCGTGGCCGTGCCACTTTGACCGGCTACCGGCGTCACCGTCACGGTGCGATTCGCCCCGCTGCTGCCCACAACCACGCTCGATAT
>JANXNT010000476.1 GCA_025353985.1 Limnoglobus sp. | reverse complement strand
GTACGATTCGCGTTGTTGCGTTACTTCTCGCAGGCACTTGTGTGTGCGTGCTCGCTGGCACCGTGGCTTCGCAGCAAGCCAAGAAGACGGACGCCGCACCCCGGCTCGAAGCGATTGCGGACACGAAGCTATTAATGGTCGGCTTGGCGAAATCGAACATGGACGGCCTCGGCAAAACGCTCAAGGATCGCCCCGCCGATGCGGAAACGTGGGGCTACGTTCGCGGGCAAGGATTATTGATCGCTGAGACGGGAAATCTGCTGCTGATGCGGCCACCGAAGACGCGGCAGGCCCAAGATTCGTGGATGATCTTCTCGGTGTCTTTACGCGATGCGGGAGTGAAGATCGCCAAAGCTGCCGCCGCCAAAGACTACCCCGCCGCCCGTGCCGCCGTTGCCAGCATGTCTAACGTCTGCAATCACTGTCACGAAGCGTTCCGCGTCGCGGAGCGTGTGATTCCACTCGCGGATTGAGTTTGTCGTCGACGTAAGTCACAATTGTGGAAGCGCCAAAACCGGTTTTTCGGGTGTTTTTTCGTCTCAAAATGCCAGTTTTTGATCGGCTTTCGCTGATTTGTTTCGGGTATTTTTGTCGTATCCCGCGTTCCTGTCGGCGTTTGCGGCGAGAGTCACTCTCCTGAGGCTCACTGTCAGTACCGACCGTTTCGCGTCACTATGCGACCTAAAATCGACCGTGCGCGCCTTTTCTATGTCATTTGCGCGCACTTCTGGGTCATTTCGGCGCACTTTTGGGTACGTCCGTGCACATCGCATAATTCCGACTTACGTCAATTCGTCATAATTTTTTTGATTTTGGCAATTTGTGTGGGTGAGGCGGAATCGGTCGCTTCGTCCTCATCGGCGGGCCAGCCGAATGTGGCAAACACCGCGTCATTGAGTTTGCGATGGTGAGAGATTTTACCTGCTTCATGGCAAATCGAATCCGGTCCTACTCCGGGAGTGGCTTGCCTTTTGTCTCGGGTGCGAATGCGATGAGGATGAGTCCGACGAGGTAGATGCCGCCGACTGCGGCACAGGCGTTGCCGTAGTCGTTGTCGAAGAGTAGGAGCAGGTTTGCCATTTGTAAGTTGCCGACGGCTGCGAGGATCCGCCCGAAGTTGAAGGCGAAACCTTGACCCGTGGCGCGTACCGATGTGCGGAAAAGTTCGGGTAAATACAGCGGCAGCCAGCCGTAAAATGACGCGGTTGTCATGCCCATCAGCCCGGCGGACAAAATTAGCCAGATGCCGTATTCCGCGTTCAATTTGTAGAAGCCAACCATGACGACGAACGAGAGTATGCACAGGATCGCGTAGACGATTCGCCGACCATAAAGTCCGCCGAGTACCGCACCGAGGACGCAACCGAACGCGGCACCCAACGACGAGGAAATCTGCATCTGCGGAATCGCTTCGGCGGGGGCGGGGAAACTGGTCGAGCCGACCCATTTGTACATCCACATGACGCCGGACCACGTCGCCAGTAGCGGCACGCCACTCAGCCCGGCCGCGAGTAACATCGTTCGCAGCGTGCGACGCCGTTCTTGCGCTGGCAAGCCGACTCGCCGCAAATAACAGCGAACCGGGTACGTGTAACCCGCCGTGACCACGATCAGGCAGGCAATCGAGACGCCTATTCGCAATGTCAACGTGTGATCGAAACCAATGTCGCCCCACTGCGTCGTGTCGGTGGCCCACACATAGATCATGACAGTGGCGGCGATGGCTCCGATCAGCACGCCGATTAAATCGCGCGTCGACCAGTTTGAAACTCGCCCCGTTTTCTTCTCGGCTTGCCACTTCTCGGACTCGGGAACGAATAGCCGTAGCAACAACGTCGAGAGTGCCGGTATCGCGCCGATGAGCATCAGTAATCGCCAGTTTCCGTTGGCAGTCAGCGCGCGTGCCCACGATTCGGGACAGCCGATTTGCAACAGAAAACCAGGGATTTGGCCGCCAAATTGCAGTAACGTGTAGGCAATCGAGCCGATGAGCGTGTAGCCGAGGTTGCCGAACGCACCGATCCAGCCCGCGAGCCACGCACGCGAGGAGTTCGGCCAAAGCTCCATCACGAGCGCCACACCGAGCGCCCATTCGCCACCCATTCCGAGCGCACCGATGAACCGCAGCACGGCCAAGTGCCAGACTTCCTGCGAGGCCGCACTCAAGCCGCTACACAGCGAATAGACGAGCACACTTACGGTCATGGCACGAACGCGGCCAATGCGATCGCCGAGCCAGCCGAACAGCACGCCGCCCGTTGCGGCCCCCACCAAAAACATCGCGATGATGACGCCAAACCACCGGTTGACTTGTGCATCGCCTTTGCTGGCCCCCATCAATTCGGCGAGCGCAGACTTCGCAACGAGCGGGAACAAACCCATTTCCATCCCGTCGAACATCCAGCCGAGCAACGCGGCCGCAAGAGCCAACCAACGTGCTTTCCGCGACGGATTCGATGGATTTTCTGATGTCATGATGAACTCAGCGAGGTATCAGCGGAACCAATAACACGTTACGACAATTTGTGACGTTGAGCATTAAGTTTCGGATCGCAAACCGCCAATTTGCAAGTACAATATCCGCAAATCCGAACACCCGCAATTGTTAGGAACATCGAATGCACCGGTTAATCTCGATGGCAATCGTCGCCTTTTCGATACTCGGCCTGTCGCGGTTTGCCGCGTGTGCGGATGTGCCGGAAAAGAGTTTCGACCCTGCGAAATATGCTTCATTGCAAGAGTGTATCGTTGCCGCATCCGAATGGGGAACGGCAGAAAAAGGCTGCGGGGTCGTATCGTTGACTGGCACCGTTTACGAAGTGACGAAGACACTCGAACTCGGCTCGCACATGCGTCTGCAAGGCCAGCCAGAAGGCAAACGGACAACGCTTCATTTCATGGGACCACAAGCGGCATCAGATAAAGAAGCGATGGCCGTCATCCATATTGCCGCGAATAAAACCAATGTCACAATCTCGCACATCGACTTCACGCGAAAAACGCCAGGACAGGGCGGTGGTGGCTACGGCGGCATATTTCACACCGATGTGGCCGTCGTCGTACAGAATCCCGTTTCGCATGTGAAATTACTACATTGCAAAATCACCGACTACTCGGCAATCTTCCAATCGACGAATATGGCAAAATGGTCGCAAGAAGTTGAGATTGGCCACTGCGAAGCCGTCAATAATCACGCCTACTTCGCACATGTCATTACGACGCGCGGCCTCAAGTTCCACGACAATATTATCGAACAAATCAACCTTGGCGAGAAGTGGCTCCATGCCGGTTCGATGTTTCGCGGCATACAGGATTCGGAATTCATCAACAACAGTGTCAATCGCAACGGAGGCGGGAGAGCGTTTAACGGTTTCTTGTTTGAGTCGATTCCGCCACTCAAGGAACTCGGCGGAAAATCCGGCGCATCGAACGTGAATCTGGTGATTCGCGGCAACAATATTCGCCGCACGAAAGAGGAAGGAATTCTCATCGAGCGATCGCGCGAAGCCGAGGAGTGTTGCGTGGGTGATGTCGTAAGTGCAACCGAGAAGACGCTGGTTCGGAAGCCAGGAACCGGTTACGGTAGCAAGGGTGTCAAAGTCTGGGCGAACGATTTTTGGCAAGATCGCACAGTGGTGATCGTCAACGGTCGCGGGTTGGGCCAGGTCCGCCAGGTCGTTTCCAACACGGACAGTATGCTAACGATCGATCGCGTTTGGGACGCACTTCCCGATAGCTCATCCGTGTTTTCGGTGATGCACCACACTGACAACGTACTCATCGAAAACAACATCATATCCGACAGCGGAAAAGCAAGTATTGCGCCGTACATCTGTTGTGGGACGACCATCCGCAATAATAAAATGTCAATGTGCATGAACCACGAGTGGGACACGGCAACCGTCGAGATGATGTGCGTGAATGTCAACGGCCAGTTCGGCGACAACGATGGTACGCTTTGGCCAAATTATAACAACGTTATCGAGAAGAACACCATCGACCAACAGCGTTCGATGGTTGGCATTCGCGTCGGCAATACCAATTTTTCTTCGCAACTCTCACAGTTTCGCACGGGTATTTCCACGTACAATA
>JANXNT010000325.1 GCA_025353985.1 Limnoglobus sp. | reverse complement strand
CGTGCGCGTCACCGCGATACGGGGATTGCCTGGAAATGGGTGAAGTCCACGCGCTCCGCTTCGCAAAGCCCTCGCGTCGCGGCTAATTTACTAATACGCGCTCGGTCCCGTTGATGGTGCGTGCTTGAACGCTTGCAGGTTGGGCTTGCCGTCGTCTTGGAGGCCGACGAGTTGCTGGATCTTCTGTTCGGCGTCGCGGAGGTGGCCGTAGCAGTGGCGGAGTAACCCGACGCCGCGCTCGTATTGTGCGAGTGCCACATCGAGCGACGTTGTGCCGTCTTCGAGGTCGCGGAGGATTTTCTCGAGGTCGGCGAGCGCGACTTCGAGGCGGATCGGGGTCGGTTCCGGCATCGTTATTTCTCTTGTGTGGGCGGAAGTTCGACCGATTCCACGCGACCGATCAGCCGTCCGCGATTCAGTTGCACAATAATTTGTTCGCCGGGTTTCATCGTACCCGCATCGCGAATGACTTGCTCACCGTCGGGCGTTAACGTCAGGCTGTAGCCGCGTTTCAGCACGTTCAGCGGGCTGAGCGTTTCGAGTTGCTCGGCAGCGGCGGCGATTTTATCTCGTGTGCGATCGCAACGGCGCGTCGCCGCGCGTTGCAGTCTCGCCGCCCAATCGTCGAGCTTTTGTTCGACATCGCGAATGCGTTGCAGAGGCTTGCGGAATGCGGGGCGGCCGGAAATTTGCCGTAGTCGTTGTCGCCCGTCGTCGATCTTTCGCATCATCGCTTCGCGGTAGCGTTCGTTCAGATTTAGTATTCCCGCAAGCATTTCCCGGCGATCCGGCGACAGCGCCACCACCGCCGCCGAGGGCGTTTCCGCACGGTGATCGGCAACGAGGTCCGCGATCGTGACATCGGTTTCGTGCCCGACCGCCGAGACGACTGGCACCACCGATTGAAAGATCGCAATCGCCAACACTTCCTCGTTGAACGACCACAAATCTTCGCTACTGCCACCGCCGCGCCCGATCACAATCGCGTCGAGTGGCAGGCCGCCAATGCGGTGCATTTGGTTCAACATGCGAACGCCATTCGCGATCTCATCGGCCGCGCCATCGCCCTGCACGCGGCTATGGCGAACGACGATATGCGCGAGCGGCCAGCGTTGTGCGAATAGCTCGATCATATCGCGAATCGCCGCACCGGTGACGCTCGCAATCAGCGCGATGCGCTTCGGGTATCGCGGCAACGCCCGTTTGCGTTTCGGGTCGAAATAGCCCTTCTTGAGCAGGTTTTCTTTGAGTTGCCGGAGTGCGAGGTCTGCTGCGCCGATGCCCTTCGGTTGCAGTTCTTCGACTTGAAATTGGTAGTTTCCGCGCGGCGGATACACCGACAACCGCCCGCGTGCCAGGACTTCCATGCCATCGCGCGGCGAGAACTTCAGGCGCAAGTTCGAGCCGCGAAAGAAGGTGCAAGCGATGGTCGCGCCGGCGTCCTTCAGGTTGAAGTACATGTGCCCCGACGAGGCCTTGGTGAAGTTGGAAATTTCGCCCGACACCCAGAGTTGCGGGAACGCCTCTTCGACGAGTTCCTTGATCCGCGTCGTGAGCGCCGAGATCGTCAGGATATCCGAGGCAGGTGGCGGCATTCTGTGTCCAAATGAACGAAACCCCGGCGACGGCCGAGGTTCTGGGTATGCGGCCATTCTATCCACACGGCACGCAGACTTCTACCCGCCGGTTTTGCGTACGAAAACTCAGATGCCTACATTTGACGAGAAACGAATCTGGGCTGCAAAATGCGCAACCGGTGCGAGCTCATGCGAAAATCGCAATGCTTCGGTCTGTTGCTATCCTCTCGCGGAGCGAGAGGGCTACTTTAGGCCGACTTCATGAGTGCGGTGATGATGCCGTCGGCGACGTAGGTGCCGCGGGGTGTCAGCCTTATGTCAGTCGCCGTGAGTTCTAGCAATCCCTCGTTGGCAAAATGTGTGAGCGGTTCGCCGATGAGCGTGTCGATGTCGTAGCCGGTTCGCGACTGAAAATCTTCGCGGACGATCCCCTGGATTCGGCGAAGTTGAATCGCGAGTGTCTCGAAAGCGCGTTCGCGATCGTTCAGCGTTTCCGTCTGAAATGTCGGCGATTCCCCGGCGAGAACTTTGCGAATGTACATCTTCGTATCGCGGATGTTGAGATCGCGCGAACCGCCGACGTATCGTGCCGCACCGACGCCGAAACCGTAATAGGCATCGTTCGCCCAGTAGCGTTCGTTGTGGCGACAGCGCTGGCCGGGCTTCGCGAAATTCGAGACTTCGTAATGCTCGAACCCGGCACCGCGTAAGTTCGCAATCGCGGCCTGATACATCTGCAATTCGAGGTCTTCGCCGACTTCGCGAACCTGCCCGCGTTCGCGCTGTTTCCAGAGTGGCGTCCCTTTTTCGTACGTCAGCCCGTACGTGGATAAATGATCCGGGGCGAACGCGAGTGCCGTGTGTAGGTCGGCCTCCCACTCGGGTACCGTTTGCCCCGGCGCGCCGAAAATGAGGTCGAACGACAGCGCCGGAATCTGTGGCCGCACGATCTCCACGGCGCGGGCAATCCGTTCGACACTATGTTGGCGTTCGAGCGACTGCAGCACGTGCGTGTGGAACGATTGCACGCCGATACTCAGGCGGTTCACGCTGAATTCGGCCATCACCGCGATCTTCTCCGCATCGAGGCTATCGGGCGTCGATTCGATGCTGAACTCAGCCGCCGACCCCGGCACGATCGGCAGCCATTCGCGAATCGTCGTCAGCAACCGCCGCAGCGCATCCGCACTGAGATACGTCGGCGTGCCACCACCGATGAACAGGCTTTCCACCGGTCGCGGTTCGCCGAGTGTCGCCAGTTCCATCGCGAGCGCATCGAGGTAAAGTTCGATGAGGTGATCGTTGCCTGCGGTGACGGCGAAGTCGCAGTAGCCGCAGTGGTGCCCGCAAAACGGCACGTGAACGTACGCCGTGCGCGGATCGACCCAGGATGGCAATCGTGATGTCATGTTGCCATCATACTTGCGGCACTGTGGCTTTCGCTTTTTCTTCGGCGGAACTGCCGCGCAGATAGATCGGTTCGAGGCGGAGCAATTCTTCGCGCGTGACCGGCGGCATGCGCAACCCGACCGCAAGTAGACTCGCGAGTTGCGGATCGCGTTCGGCATCGGGCACGACCCTCGCTGCACACGAAACCAGTGCCGCATGAATCGCCACGCCCGGCCCCGATAATGCTACGCCACTCGCCCACGGCAACCACTCCGAAGCGGGCACGATTTGCAGTTCGTCGATCGGCGAACCACCTTCGAATCGCTGGAAATAGATCGCGCCTTGCAGTGCGTCGGCGAGTACCCAGAGGCGTTGGCAGGCGGGCGACTGGTGGGCAATTGCGTGGAAAGTCGGCACCGCGATCAGCGGGCAACCGGCCGCATACGCCAGCGCCTTCGCGGACATCACGCCGACGCGCAAACCGGTGTAGCCACCGGGGCCGACGCCAACGATGATGCCCGCCAGTTCGCGTGGCGTCACGCCCTCTTCCGCGAGCAAACGGCTTACGGTGGAGCTTAAATCGCGTGCATGTCGCCGCGTCGCATCGAGCATCGCCACGCGAACGAGAACGTCCCCGCGCGCCAGGCCGACCTGCCCGATACGGCCCGAAGTTTCGAGAATGAGACGATAGTCGGGCATGGTGTTACTCGAAGCTCACGGCCAGATTTGGCAGCGTTTTCCGCAGTTCGTCGCCCACCGCTTTCGTGACTTTTGTTTTGAGGAAGGTCGCGCGTTTCAAGGTGGTTGTGCGGGCCAGTTCCTTCGCGCCGTCGTTGCTGACGAACGCGTTCTCGATGTGGATCTCTTCGAGATTCGGCAATGTCGAAACGATCTTCACCCCGGCATCGGTGATCTGCGTTTCGATGAGAGTCAGCTTCTTCAGCGATGCCAGCGTTGCCACCCGGCGGAGTCCGGCATCGTCGATCGATTTACCGCCGAGCGTGAGATCTTCGAGCGATGCGGGGAGCGCGTCGGCGGTCTTGCCGGTGATACCGCATTTGGCCAGCACGAGTCGCCGCAGTGACTTCCGCCCGCTTAGCGATTTCAGGCCGCTATCGCTGATCGCGGTGCCGGTGAGGTCGAGGTCCGCGAGTTTCGGCAACGTCGCCAGCACTTTCAGGCCGTCGTCGTCGATGGGGCAAAGCGTCAGATCGAGCGTGTCGAGTTCCGCGAGTGTCGTCCAATTCCGCCCGGCGAGCATGACTTGCGTTTCGGTTAGGTTCAATCGCCGCAGCGATGTCAGCCCCGCGAGTTCCTTCGCAATGGCATCATCGACTGGTGCGCTGTGCAGCGTCAATTTGTGCAGCATTTTCAGCTTCGAGAGTGCGGCGATTCCCGTTGCCGTCACGGGCGAGCCATCGAGGATGAGTTCTTCGAGGTCGGCGAGTTTCGCGAGGTGGACGAAGCCCGCATCGCCGAACTTCGCGCGACTGAGGTTGACGGCTTTGAGCGTCGGCAGGTTACTGAGTTGTGCCAAAAGGGCATCGGTATCTTGCGTGTCTTCGAGACCCAGATAGCGAAGTGCGGTTAATGCGGTCAGCTTGGTGGCATCGACGGCCTTCACGGATTTCCCCGCGAACACGACGCTGATAATCGGCTCGCCCCGCGCGCTCGCATCTAGCACGGCCCGCCCGCCAACCGACTCGACGTACTTCACCGCCTCGGCTTCCGCTTTCTTGTCGCGCACCGCCGCTGCGGGCTTTTCTGGCGACTGCGCAAACAGCACGCCACATCCGAGAACGACGACGAGTGCGATGAACCGTTGCATTAATAATCCTGCCGTTTCAGGCTGAGAATCACTTCTTTCATCTGGTTTGCCGATGAATACCGATCGACTGGCTCTTTGGAGATCGACTTCAAAAGGAATGCGGCGAGGTCGTCGTCGATGGCAGGGTTGAGTTCCTTCGGGTTGCGGGGCGGTGTGTTCAAACGACGACGCAGGTTCTCTTCGGACGATGGCGTACGCTCCCACGGCAGCCCGCCGGAGAACACTTCGAATGCCGTCACGCCGAGCGCGAAGAGATCGACGCGGTGATCGGTGCTGCGCCGCTTGATGATTTCCGGCGCGAGAATATCCATCGTGCCCGTGCGGTTCCCCGGCTGGCAGAACGGCGGCGTGTACGGGATCGTGAGGCCGAAATCGATGAGCTTGACGACGCCTTCTTTGTCCACCATGACGTTACGCGGGCAGAGGTCGCGGTGTAGGAACTTCAGGTCGTGCATGTACTGCATCGCTTCGCAGAGTTGCACCAAGTAGTTGACGCGGTTGCCGTTCAGTTGCAGGTTCTTCGTCTCGACGAGGTAGTTCAAGCCGAGGCCTTCGATCCATTCCATCACGAGGTACGGCTCACCCTGAAGCGTCACGCCGAACTCGTAGGTGCGAACGCAGTTCACGTGGGTGATCGCCGAACAAATCGCGCCTTCGGTCGGTTTGACCAACCCTTGCGAGGTAAAACGGCTCTCGAATTTCTGCGTCTTGACCTTGTCGAGTAACTTCAAGCAAACGGTTCGCCCGAGCGTCTTGTCGAATGCCTTGTAAACCTTCGACATGCTCCCCTGGCCGGTGCGACCGCTCAGTTCCCAGCGTTTGGCGAGGTCCGCCTTCTTCATGCCCTTGGTGTTGGCCTGGGGCGCGCGTTTTTTGTTTTTGCCGGTCAGGAAGTCGAACAGACCCACGATAGCTCCTCCGCTGCGTTCGGACATGTGCTATTAGCTTACCATATCTCGTCGCGGGGCAAGTTTTTAACGGTCCGAAATCGACGGTGCGGACAATCCTATCTGCGCAAGCGTTGGCGATTTTGGCGATTGTCATTGCTGGCGCAAGTATGCCGAGCTTGCGGCTGCGGGTGTGAATTTTCCATCCTCGTTCGCGGTCGCTTTGCTTGTGCAAACGGCGATCCTGTTAGACAACACTAGGGGGACTTTGTCCGAAATGCAGACTGTATCGTCGCGGTCCGGAAATGCCATGAACCCATCGAACCCGCAACGCGACTCGGCTCATCGCACGCACATTGCGGGTGCCCACGAGATCGCACGCGAATTTGCGGTGGCCACGCATCGCACGATGTGCGAACCCCTGCCAAATCTGACCATCCCGCCCGTGAATCCTTCCGACGTTGAGACGCCGCCACCGGGGCGTTCCGCTAGCGGCATGATCCCGTCCGATGCGATGTGTGCGGCATCGCGCTACGAACTGATCGGCGAGATTGCCCGTGGCGGCATGGGCGTGTTATTGCGTGCGCACGACCGGTTGATCGGCCGCGAACTCGTCATCAAGTTGCTGCGGGACGAACTGCGTGGCCATGCCACCGCCGAACGCCGATTCCTGCGCGAAGCCCGCATCAACGGGCAACTGCAACACCCCGGCATCGTGCCGATTTACGACGTCGGTCGATTCCCTGATGGTCGCCCGTTCCTGACGATGCGCTACGTGTATGGCCGCACGCTCGAAGCGGTTCTGGCCGCGCGATCTTCCGCCGATTCCGATCATTCGCAATTGCTGCGCATCTTCGAGCGCGTCTGCGAAACGGTGGCGTATGCGCATGCCAAAGGTGTGATCCATCGCGACCTGAAACCGGCGAACGTGATGGTGTCCGGGTTCGGGCAGGTGCGAGTTCTCGACTGGGGTTTGGCGAAAGTCGTGGGTGAACCGCCGGAGCCGTGCGATGGCGAACCGGCGCTAACGCCGTCGCCGTTTCTCACGCAATTCGGCGCGGCCATCGGCACACCCGCGTTCATCCCGCCGGAGCAAGCATCGGGCGAATGCGCCCTGTGGAACGAGCGATCGGACGTCTTCGGGCTGGGCGGCATCTTGTGCGAAATTTTCACCGGGCAACCGCCATACGTCGGCGAAACGATGCCCGCGATTTGGGCGAAGGCACGTGCGGGCGACTTGCGCGAAGCTCACGAACGCCTGCGAAGCTGCGGTGCTGAACCCGCCTGGGTACAACTCGCAATCGCCTGCCTCGCACCGAACCCCAACGACCGCCCGCGCTCGGCCGAGGAAGTCCTCTGCGCGACCGCATCCTTTCAATCGAACAGCACGCCCCTCGCGCCAGAACCGATTAGCTTCGCACGCTTCCGCTTGTGGTTTCGCCGCAGGTAGTGGAGCGGCATCGATTGATGCCTTTTCAGATGCGACAACGTATCAATTCTATTCTTATTTTGATAGCCGCAGTTCTTAAGCCTGCGCGTGGGCAAATATCCTAAAAAACTAGTCGTGGCGAGTCTTCGAGACGCGACGCGAAAAGTCACACGGATGATGGGTGCTGACCCATCTCATGGTACCACCATCGGCTACGTGAGCGATCCCCTTCAGGACCGAAGAACCCA
>JANXNT010000309.1 GCA_025353985.1 Limnoglobus sp. | reverse complement strand
TGCACGCACGTCGCGTTGAAACAGCCCTGAATGAACTGCGCCGCGAAAAAACGACGATCGTATCGGCCGGTCCAATCTTGGTTCGGCGGGTACAGCGGGTAGGTACTTGCAATCACGACGCCGCGCATGTCGTTGCGATTTTCCGGCGTCACGAACAGCATGTCGGCTTCGGTCAGAAAGATTCGCGAGTTCGGGCATTCTTCGTGCATTCGGTGCGTCAGAAACACGACATCGCGCGAATCGGTTGCCACGATCCCCACGTGGCGAATTTCCTTACGTCGAATCACCGCCATCGCGTCGCCGATGATCCGATCCGCGAGTGTGGCTGTTACGTGCCCACCGAGCGAGGTAATTTGATCGCGAACGACATCACCTCCGCTGGCTCGGATGCCTTGCGGGGCGAGGCCGAGTCTCTCGTCACGCTTACGGTTCTCTTCCCGGACCACCGCCGAGAGCCGCGAGATGTGCATCGGATAACGCAGGTCGACGAAACTGGAATTTTGCACCTTGGCTGTCCCGAAGCCGGTGTTCGACTCTTTCAAAAACGCGACATCGTCCATCATGCCTTGTGGCAAACTCAAAATTTCCGCGTCGATCTTTAGAGGGTTAAAGAAATCGGCCTTCAAGAAGTGCAACGCCGCATTTGTCAGCAGACCGTTCGATACGATCGTCGTCCGCTGTCGGACCCGAGACTGGGAACTGAGTTCGCCCAGAATCTCTGAAGGACATTCGTCTTTGGCAATCGGCGTCAATGCATTGGCCGAACCCGAAACCAGCTCGACTTTGGTTTTCTTGTCGTTCTCTGGCATCCACGCGCGGATCGTTCGGTACCACGATAGCTGTGACCCGGTAAACAACGGGCCGACGATTTTGATCGTTAGGTCGCCGTTCGCCTTCGTTTTGTGCAATTCGCGGACGAGGTCGAACGCCCGGCGCAGTGCGAGCGAGTGGACGCCGACGTTTGTCGTCTCCCCCACAATGAACAAGACGCCGTACTTCAGTTTGCCGTCGGTCACTTTGCGGAACAGCATCACTCCGGGGAACGATTCGACACCGATCGCTTTCTCGCGTTCTTTGGAATCTTTTTCATCTCGGCGCAGGTTCTCCCAAGGCAACCAGTGCCGGTCGGGGGTGTATCCCGCATCGACCATCGCTTCCGAGTACGTTTCGATTAAGTGATCGTACCAGTGCCCGAACGCCGTCTGAATCGGGTCCGGCACCGCGACAATTAGAACGTCGTCGACGCGATCCGCTTCGTCTTTGAGAAATGGTTCATTGGGCAACGCCTTTTCAGGAGCCACCGGTTGAAAAAATCGTACTAACAAATCGCGCGGAGGATTGACTGTATTCAACAATGGCGTGCTCGACACGCTGGCCGCAGTCGTAACCGGCTTATCACCGATCGGTGTCGATGTACGCAAACCGAAGGCGGAAAACAGGATTGCGACCAAGATTCCGCCGACGCCGAGTTGCGTGAGGGGAAACCCTCCCGCCAGTGGAGGTTTGTCAGCAGACATGATCGCAACCGGGGTAAATCGCACCCGACCCAATCCGTAGGTCCGAAAGCGGCGAGAGAATGACCGTGCCTTGGGCGATGAACGTACCATATAAATGGGAGATGTTCCCATCAAGGGAATTGTTGATGAAAGTGAAAAAAGCCGGCACCGCCCATCCATGGGCAGCGCCGGCTTTCAGTCGGGCTTAGCGAATCATCCATGATGCCAAGCCCCACGTGACCTCGACCGATTCGCCTTTCGTCAGTGGGGAAGCGTTCGCCACTCACGAGAATTTCAAAATCGCCATCCGTGGCGTTCGACCGGTGCATCCGTGCCCCGGCAAGGCGAAACGAACCGATTATCCGGTCACTGTGGACGATACTCCGCTTAGCGTAACGAAGTCGCTACGAAGTGGACGGAGTGTTAGTAATTAAATTGCGTGGAGAAACCCGTAGAAACTTCGGCGGTAGAATTACCGTAGCCGATCGAATAAGAAACACCGATTCCCAGCAGGATTGCCGGTTTGTATAAGTGAACACCGTGAAAGATGAGTCGTCTTTTCAGGTATCATCATTGGGACAGAACCTCGGGGTTGCGTCGAAGTCATCACCGCGATGAGAAGTTTAGCCGGAACGGCCAGGATGTCAACACGACTCTTCCGTCACC
>JANXNT010000266.1 GCA_025353985.1 Limnoglobus sp. | reverse complement strand
AGCGAGTTCGTCGTGCAACTTCCGTTGCCGCCCTCATCGAGTGGCGTGTCTTCTGAT
The DNA here is from genome assembly GCA_025353985.1 of Limnoglobus sp. GTDB lineage: Bacteria > Planctomycetota > Planctomycetia > Gemmatales > Gemmataceae > Limnoglobus. Next base: position 5,143 of record JANXNT010000266.1, on the reverse strand, counting down.
CTCGCCACTCACCACTCGCCACTCGCCACCGATGCGAAGCCACTCACCACTGCTTTGAAGGTTCTGATCGTCGATGACAACGACGATTCTGCCGAGACGCTGGCGATGCTGCTGAAGGCCTTAAAGCACGATGTTCGCACGGCGAATGATGGTCTTGCCGCACTCGAAGCGGCTTCGAATTATCGCCCCGATGTGGTACTGTTGGACATCGGTTTGCCGATGATGGACGGCTACGAAGTCGCCGCGAAAATGCGATTGTCGCCCGCACACAAAACAACGGTGCTAGTCGCGCTCACCGGCTATGGCCAAGATTCCGACCGACAAAAATCGAAAGACGCCGGCTTCGATCACCACCTCGTTAAACCCGCCGACTTCGCGAAACTCCAGCAGATACTCACCCGCGCATCCGAACGAGCCAAGCATTAATTCAGCAGAATGTAACCGCCGAGTAAGCAAAGAACGCTGAGTAAAACCCACCGGCAACTCGGCGATCAGGATGTGACTGATCTGCTGAGCGACCCCCAAGACCGATTGCAACAACTGGTCGATTTGGCCTCATCCACACGATTTTGCGAAGTCAATAAGTTTACGTGGAAATGACGTAAGTCAGAATTGTGCGACGTGCACGGACGTACTCAAAAGTGCGCCGAAATGACGCAGAAAAGGCGCGCCGTGTCATAGAAAGGGCGCGCAATGACATAGAAAAGGCGCATAGTGACCCAAAAAGGTCGGTACTTGAGGTGAGTCGCGGATCGATGGCAGTCGCCATAACCCACGACAGAATCACAAGATACCGCAAAAACGCCCGAAACCGATAAGCGAAAGCCGATCAAAAAAGGGGCTTATTGAGACGAAAAAACACCAAAAACACGGTTTAAAAACTTTTGCAATTCGGACTTACGTCGATTACGAGAGAGCAAATCAGCGTACTTCGTAGATGACGAACGTGCCAACGCGGTCGACGGGAGTTCGCGTTTGCAGCCAGCCGAGGCTAACGACAGCTTGCGGCGTGATTGCGGGATCGCCCTTCAAGATCGTGGTACTGACCGCGAGGTAGCCTGGCCCCACGTAGGCACGGGCTTGCTCGTTCGTGGCGATCGCAAACGAGTGCAAAGGCCGGATGCGGAACGGCGACTTGTTCATGTCCGGATCGGTGCCGTAATACCAGACAGCAACGCTCTCCGTGCCATTCGCGTGGCACCACGCTTCGAGCGGCTTCAAGCCTTGCCCCCAATCGGCGTTCGAGTCCGAAAGATAGCGGTAACAGCCATCCGGCCCACCGTGCGTGAAGTTCGCATACCGTAGCCCGTTCGGCCAAATGCTGCACGCGATGATTGCGTTCGCCAGTAGCACAAACGCACCGATCCCACGCGGAATCCTTGCATTCGCAATGGCAATCGCACTCGAAATGTACAGCATCGCGACGAGCGGGAATACAAGGCGAATGCCAATCTGCACGCGGCAATTCAAGCTGAACGCGAACAGCACCAGCGTCAACACGCCGACGGGGCCGAAGAACGCGCGGGTTCGCATCAGCAGCGCCACCGCCAGTAGAAACAGCGTCGTTTCCGGCAATTTTACCGTAAGAGCGTAGGGGAAGTAGTACCAGCAGGCACGCGGGTACCAGTCGCCGTGGAGGTACGAGCCGTGGCCGCGGAAGTTGTGCTTCACCTGTTGCATCAGCCCTTCGCCCGCGTTCGTGAAGATACGCAAGTTCTCCGCCACAGGCACCATCGCATTCTTCGTCGAACCTTCGGAAAGCCCGTGCGCCCACTCGACGAACGTGCGTTCGGTCTGCCAGTCGGAGCCGCAATACGCGAAGACGTGGACACCACCGATTGCGAGGCTCCAGAAGATGTCCCACCGCAACGCGGAAGTCGCCCGTTGGTAAAAGCGCACGCGTCCAAACAGGCCACCAGAGGGCATTGCGAGCGCGCCACTGCCATAAAGCTTAAACAGCCCAAACGCAACGAAACCGAGCGGCACGAACGCCATTGCGCTCGCTTTGGCAGTGACGGCGATGCCGTAACAGAGGCCAGGCACGCCGACGCGCCAGAACCAGTTACGGCCCGCGCCCATGTGGTAGTGAAAGATCGCCATCAGCGTCGTTGCGGAGATGGCGATATCCGTGGTGGCCAGTGCGGCATGGCCGAGGAAATTCGGGTCAGTGGCGAGGAAACCGCACGCGAAACGACCCGCCCACGCGCCGCCGAACGCACGCCCTAACCGCATTGCGTATAGCAACAACAGCCACCAGAACACGAGGTTTGCCATCCGTGCCACCGGCAGCAGTTCGCCGATGTCCGCAACCGCGTCGAACGGGGTGCCACGATATCGTTCCCAGATGTACAACGGCAGCGTTTGCACGTCTACCGGCAACGGCATACACCCCGCACTCATCAGCGGCTTGATGCTTCCCGTGCGCCAGCCGTACAGGCCGCGTTCGATGTGGCACGGTTCGTCGAACGTCGCGCTCATGTGTCGCGCCGATTCCACGATCGTTGCCGACGAAATCAGTCCCACGACAAGCAACCAGAACGCATCGCACCATCGTTCGCCCATAACCAACCCTCGGTAAAGTGCGCACTATGCACACTTCCACGACAGCAGTGCAAGGGGAATGCGCGTTCGACTTGACCGGACGGGCCGTTATGGGGTAACGCTAACCCGATTCGTTTCTCCCACGACACCGGTGACTTGTGGCCCAACCTCTGAATCCGCACGATCTGGCAATCTGGTTCGTTTCCCTGCTTCGCCAGCGCACGGCCACCAATGATGCGGAGGAAGTGCGAGAACGGTTCCGTGAGGCGTATTCGCAGATCGAAACGATCTACCGCGATGGTACGCCTGCCGAACGTGAGGAGATTTACGAGGAGTTGGCCGAGCAACTGGTGCCAGACTTGCCGACGTGGGAGTTCTCGTGCGTGGCGAACACGTGCGGGATGGGCGTCGAAGCGGGTACAAACGCCGACGTGGCACTGCCTGCGATTCTGGAACGACTGCCGTCGGTGTTTACCGGTGCGAAATTGCTCCACGACAAGTTAAAAGAGCAAATCGGAACGCCGCACCTGGAGATGATCCCCGAAGACGAATGGGAAGCCGCTGCCGCGAAATCGACCGAAGCGGCGCAGCTCATTCGCGAGTATCTCGCGATTTCGTTCCTGTCGCGGGCCGCCATGGCGATGCTGTGCCGGGATGCGCGTTTGCGGCGATTTGCCCGCAACCAACCCGAACTGACGCAGTCCGTCGTCAATGCCCGTGAGTTCAACCGTTACGCCTTTTACTTGCGCGAAGTGCTTCAGTGCGTCGATGGCGAAGAACTCGTCGTGATCGATCTCGTGCGCAACCTCGGCTTCCGCGTTCGGATGCACGCGGTCCGTAATAACTGCCAGTTGTTTACGTTGCTGCAAGACGCGCTTCTGAACCACGCGACCGCCGCGAACTGGGAGGGGCCGAAGCCGAGTCCGCTGCTTGCGAGCATTGCTAAAAGCGAACGGATGATCCCGAGCGTTACGCAGGAAGAGTGGGATGCAGCGGGCGTGGTTGGCGAGACTGGCATCTTCGACACCGGCATCTGGCAGTTCTATCAGTGGCCTGCGCTGCAACCGGATCGTGCCCTGGAAACGTGGGATGCGGCCGCACCGTATCAGCCGTGGTGGGTCTGGGGCGAACTGCACCCGGCAGACATCGTCGAGATCGACGGCATGCGGATCGTGCTACTGGGCCAGCCCGAAATGCCGCGAACGTGGCAAATGGACTTCTTCGCACCCGTTCACCCCGCGTTGCGTTCGGGCATCACCGTGGAAGCCGTCCTTTCGAAAGAATCGGTCGAAGCGTGGCTCAAACGAATCTGCACAATGCCCCGCGAACCGAACCCATTGCCGCCCGTTGAGTCGACGTAAGTCCGAGTTGCAAAAGTTTTAAAACCGTGTTTTTCGTGTTTTTTCGTCTCAATAAGCCCGTTTTTTGATCGGCTTTCGCTTATCGGTTTAGAGTATTTTTGCCGGATCCTTCGATCCTATCGTGGGTTATGGCGAATGCTCTTATTGAGACGCTCGTCACAAGTACCGTCCTAAAATCGACCGTTTGCGCCTTTTCTATGTCATTGCGCGCACTTTCTATGTCACGGCGCGCCTTTTCTATGTCATTGCGCGCACTTTCTATGTCACTCCGTGCACGACACGAATTCCGACTTACGTCAATTAAACGCAAATTGATTGACTTCACGAAATCGTGTGGATGAGGCCAAATTGGGATTTGTTTAGCCGTGACGCATAGGCTTTGCGGATCGCGTGGACTTCACCCATATTCAGACGATCCTTTAACCGGAGTGAAGCGCACGCGCTCCGCTACGAGGACTCTGCGTCGCGGCTAATTCCAATTATCGCTGCGATTCCAGGAAGCGAAGGTCGGCGAGCGTATCGACGTCGTACCATTGCGGCAACACTGCGTATGGCACGTTGGCGGTGATTAGGCGCTCGATTGTTTCTGGGAAGACGCGATCTGTGCTCCAGGCGATGCCTGCGAAGATTGGCAACAGGCGGCGGATGCCGATGAGGTAATAGCCGCCATCGGTCGTGGGGCCGACGACTGCGTCGTGAGCTTGCAACAATTGAATGGCGTCGCGCAAAATGGTCACGGGCAAGTTCGGGCTGTCGCTGCCGATGAGTATCGCGGCTTCGTAACCGTCATCGAAACGCCGTTCGCAGAAGGTTTCGAGCCGCGTACCCATGTCGCCTGCGGATTGTGCTTCCAGGTGTATCGGCGGTGTGCGACCTTTAATGAGTTCCGCAAATTTCGGTTGGGCATCGGGCGGATCGTATGCCACAAATTGATCGCAGCCTGCGAGTTCGCTCAACCTTGCGAGCGTGTCGAGCAGGAAGGTGCGGGCGATGTCCGCAGCGAACTCGGGCGATGTCTCAACGGCGAGCCGCGTCTTCACTCGGCCCGCCTCGGGCCATTTTGCGAACAACCCGATGGCAACGGCGTGAGTCATCGAATGTTTCTCGCAAGGCAACGAACAACCGGATAATATCAGACTAACGAAGCATCCCAAGGACACTCAGTCTGCCCAGGGTTAGACGTTTTACGTCGTATCCCTGGAGTTTGAATAAACCTCGACTGGCCTCACAGAGGCCAGCTA
>JANXNT010000240.1 GCA_025353985.1 Limnoglobus sp. | reverse complement strand
TGCTACCGACATCGGTAATGAGACAACCGCGCGGGCAGTGCGGGGCGATTTCGCGAATTTGCCGCACGATGTCGTCGACGGGCGTACAGACAATCACGAGATCGGCGCGGGTGACGCCTGCAATCGGGTCAGTCGTGTAATCGTCGAGAATTCCGGCGTGCTTGGCTTCCTGTAAACGCGATTCGCTGCGTCCGACACCGATCACGCGACGTACCACATGCTTGGCTTTCGCGGCGAGTCCGAGCGACCCGCCGAGCAAACCGACACCGAAGATCGCGAGCGTATCGAAAAGCATATGGTGACTTCGTGCGTGAATTTCGTTCGCTGGTGTTATACCGAAATGCCCGTCACCGTGGAGCACGTTTCCCCGCGTGCCTTCACACGTTTCGTATCATTCCAGAAACATTCTTCTCGATTACACGGTGCCACAATGCGTCCGATCGTTTTGCTCATCGCGTTCCTGAATTTTGCACCTGCCGTTGTGGCTGCGGACGCGGTTCCGCTGTTCAACGGCAAAGACCTTACAGGTTGGACAAAGCATCTGCGCCCCACGAAGGACGATGCCAATCCCGACCCGAAGAAAACGTGGTCGGTCGTCGATTGCACGATCGTTTGCACGGGCAAGCCGAACGGCTTCATCGCGACGGAAGCGGATTACGAAAATTACACGCTGCGGCTTCAGTGGCGTTACACGGCCACCGCCAAGGCAGGCAACAGCGGCGTGCTGCTGCACGTGACTGGCCCCGATGTCGTCTGGCCGCTCAGCATTGAAGCGCAATTGAAATCGGGTATCGCCGGCGAACTCTGGTTGAACGCGGACAAGGACCGCGTGTTCCCGAAGATCGATGTCGAAGCATCGCGAAAAGACGCCATGAACAAAGATGGCCGACGCTTCTTTCGGCTCGAGAAGGATAAGCAAGTCGAGAAGCCGTTCGGCGAGTGGAACGACATCGAAATTACTTGCAAAGACAGTGCGATGACGTTCTCGATCAACGGCACGAAGGTCAATGAAGCCACGGGCGGCAGCCTGAAAAAGGGCCGTATCGCGCTACAATCCGAGGGTGCAGAGATTCACTTTCGCGCGATCACGATTGAAGTCGCGAAGTAATCGCTGGTCACGCAATTCCCACTCGCGTTTTCCAGGAAGCGAGTTGCGCGTTCACTTCGCTCGGTGCCGTGGAGCCATAACTGCGGAAAGCAGCCAACGCGTTGTGGACGCCGAGCACGGAGCGCACGGCTTGGCCGATGCCGGGCTTGGTTTCGTCGAAGTCCGCATCGGGCAGATCGACCAATCGGCAACGCGCGATCTCGCACTTTCGTACTAATTTTCCAACGGCTTCGTGTGCGGAACGCATCGGTACGCCACGCGCGATTAGAAACTCCATCAGGGTCGTCGCGTCGAGGAAGCCATCCTCGAGGCGGGCCGCAATCACATCGCGGCGCAGCTTCGTTTGGGCCACGAGCGGGGCTGCCACTGAGAGCATACTGGCGACGGTGTCGTACGAATCGAACAGAGCCGTTTTGTCTTCTTGCAAGTCCCGATTGTACGCGAGTGGTAGCCCCTTCAGCAGCACAAACAGTTGCTGAAGGCAGCCGATTACGCGTGCCGATTTCCCACGGGTCAGTTCGAGGACATCGGGGTTTTTCTTGTGCGGCATAATGCTGGAGCCCGTCGTGAACTCCTTTGGCAAGGT
>JANXNT010000230.1 GCA_025353985.1 Limnoglobus sp. | reverse complement strand
GCAGCGCGGGGCGGCGCCGCCATCACGACGACATCGCCGGTGCCACGCGGCGCGTTCGTGCTCGAACGCATCCTCGGTCAGCACCCCGAACCGCCGCCACCAAACATCGCCGCCGTCGAACCCGACGTTCGCGGCGCGAGCACCATCCGCGAATTGCTCGACAAACACCGCAACAACGCGAGTTGTGCAACCTGCCACGCGAAGATCGACCCGCCCGGCTTCGCAATGGAATCGTTCGACGTCATCGGCGGCCAACGCACGCGCTACCGATCCCTCGGCAAAGGCGATGCCCCCGAACGCGGGATGATCGATCCGTTCATCCACATCGAATTCAAGCTCGGCCCGCCCGTCGATGCCTCCGGTGTGTTGCCCGATGGCCGCAAGTTCGCGGGCATTACGGACATGCAAACGCTACTCGCCGCCGACCCCGATCTGTTACTGAAAAACCTCGCCGCACAGTTCGCGGTTTACAGCACCGGTCGGCCAATCGCGTTCAGCGACCGTGCCGCGATTGCCACCATCGTTGGCCAAACGAAGGCGCAAGGCCACGGCATCCGCACGCTACTGCACGAACTCGTGCAGAGTCCGCTGTTTCAAACGAAATAGTGTTTGGGGGTTTACCGTGGCAGGCGTAGCCAGACGATGCCTTCGAGCAGGTGCAATATCACCAGGCCGCCGAGCGCGGCGGCGACACACCACGGGTAGAATTCGCGGTAGCGACGATATTGGTAGCTGACAATCGGCTGGCGTTCGAGTGCGTCGATCGCGCGATACACGCTCAATAAATCGGTGCCGCCGTTGGCCGTAAAGTGCTGGCCGCCGGTTCGTTCGGCGACCGCTTGCAGTACCGCACGCCCTTCCTGCCGTTGTTTCGCATCGTCGGTGGTTTCGCCCGCTTTCGCTTCGCCACCGCAATCGATCGTGTAAATCGGGATGCCCAGATTCGCTGCGAGTTGAGCCGACTGCCGCGGTTTCAGTACGTCGGCTTTTGCGGCGTTATGCTCGCCATCCGAAAGTAAAATCATCACGCGCCGCCCGTTCGTTGCACCTTCGAGGCGCAGCACACCTTCCGCAATCGCGTCGCCGACGTTCGTACCCGCATCGAGTCCGTCGCGCGGTTTTTGCACGTCGAATATGGCTGCCAGTACGGTGTGGTTCAACGTGAGCGGGCACTCGGTTTGTGGCCACGCGGCGAAGGTGACAAGTGCGACGGCATCGGCAGGACGGCCTTCGAACTTCGTGCCATCGGGGGCAGTGCCACCATCGACGAAGAGCAAGAACGATCGCTTCGCCGCATCGAGCCGCGAGATCGGCGGCGCGGTCGTTTCCCAGCTAAAATCCGGGTTGGCCATGCTGCCGCTGACATCGCAAACGAGCGCAATGGCGATGCCATCGACCGGCAACCGCGTTTGCAGATCGGGCCAGCGCGGCCCCGCCGCACTCAGGATCAGCAAGCCCAAAACGAGCGCCCTCCCCAAGGCCGACACCCACTCCGCAAGCACCGCACGGCCACGCGGCAAGCCATCGAGTAACGCGAGTTGCGAGTACCGCAGCGCCGGTTTCGCGCGACGAAACCACCAGACGCCGAACAGCACGCCAAACGGCAACAACCACAAGTAGATCGGCTGAGCGAAGGAAAGCATCGGTGCGTGAATCGTCGTTAGTTAGCAGTTAAGCGTGGTTAGTGAAATCAAAAACGCCTGCGGAATGCATCCGCAGGCGTGAAGTTGTGTTGTTGCGGGGTTACCAGTCGCCGCCGCCTCCACCGAAATCGCCCCCACCGCCACCGAAGTCGCCGCCGCCTCCGGCATCGCCACCCCAGTCGCCACCACCGCCTGCGTCACCGCCACCACCGGCGTCGCCGAAGTCGCCATCGCCACCTTCGGCCCCGCTCGAGTAATCGCCGTCGCCGGTTTCGGTGTTGCCGTTATCGTTATTGCCGTTGTTGTACGAGTCGCCGGCCATCGCATCGTTGTGCATGCCGCCGCCGAACATGTTGTTGTACAGGTAGGCACCGGCCATGCCGCCGAGCATCCCGCCCATCAGGCCGGACATGAACCCACCGCCACCACCGCCGTAGCCGCCGCCACCGCCATAACCGCCGCCCCCACCACCGCCACCCGTGAAGGCACGGATCAGGCCGACGACGAGCCAGATGCCGAGTAACGCGACGATCCCGATGCAAACGTAACTCATGATGTTCGATCCTCCAGCGGCTTTTGTAACACTGTTGTTCGCACGGCCAGTTTTCTTATCGGGAGCCGACGTATCTTTCAGGTCGTCGATGACGATCTGGGTTGCAGGCGTCAGTGCTGCATCCATCTCCTTCTTCGCTTCATCGCCCGATAGCTTTCCGTCTCGGGCTTTCCGCAATGCATCGACGTAGAACTTCGACACTTCGCTCGCTTTCGTGTCGTTGAAGTGGCGAAATACATCGGATTCCTTGTCGGAAACCGTCGAGACGTGGAACATCGTCGAAGACGCATCTTTGTAAATCAGCGTAAAGACGTCGCCCTTCGAGTCTTTGCTGCGGGCTAATTCTCGTGCCCAATTCCCGAAGAAGCGATTGCTGCCGTCTTTATCTTTCGCTTTCACGATCGCGTCGAGTTCGGTCTTCTTCGATTCGGGTACGCGGCTCATCGTTACGACGGCATAGTGCGTCTTCGAGAGAAACGTCGTTTCGTTGAAGGTCTCTTTCGCCTTCGAAACGGCCTCTCGGCTAAACAGCCCCGCTCCATCGTCGATAATCATGACGCCGGGGTTCGAGGCTTGGACGGGCGCGGCGAGGAAGCCGCCCGCGATCACGGCGGCGAACACCGCCAGCTTTCGGAACAATCGGTTCAAGGTTCTCTCCTTACCCCGTGTGGGATGTTGTTTGAGTGGTACGGTAACAGTCATTCGTCTGCCATCATCGGACATTTTATGAGCAAAAGCGAGCGTCAGTCACGAGAAACCGATTCGGTTTCGCGATTTTGCGTGAATCCGACACTCTTCTTCTGTTCCAGCATAATATACCACAACGCGAGAACTCCGCTTACGAGGATCGATTTGTGCCGAAGATTCGTGCGACAACCATCTGCGCCATCAAGACTTCCGCCGGATCGGCCATCGGTGGCGATGGCCAGGTGAC
>JANXNT010000202.1 GCA_025353985.1 Limnoglobus sp. | reverse complement strand
CTATGTCATTGCGCGTCCTTTCTATGTCATTTCGGCGCACTTCTGAGTACGTCCGTGCACACCGCACAATTCCGACTTACGTCAATTAAACGCAAACTTATTGACTTCGCGAAATCGTGTGGGCACGAGCCGATTCGGGATTCGTTTCGCCGCGCTACGAAGGCTTTGCGTAGCGAAACGCGGGGCATGAACTGACGTGAAAATCACATTGCGATCTGACACATCGAGTTCACGCGCTTCGCTCCGAAGACTACGCGGCGCGGCTAAACGGGGACGGCGATAAACTTCCGATATTGGATTTGACTTCCGTGCGGGAAACGATCACAATAAAAATGCAACTTGATTCGACGCCAGATCAGCGGCTCTCTGCTGTATTACTTTGCGAATGGCAATTCGGGCATCAGGCGCTTCCACGAATCGGGTGTGGTTTTGGGGTCGAATGGCGTGGCGAGCGTCGTCCAATCGCTAGTGGTTTCGACGGATGTGCCCGCTGCGGGGAAGGCGTCTTGGAATGGGGCACGCAGGTTCTCCGCGTCCTTGATGTCGGCCAATCGCACTGCCAATCGTAGCATTAGATCCGGTTCCAGCGATAGCCCCGCTACCACGGCGCGCCCACGGTTGAGCTTCGTGGCAAGGTCTTTCCACTTTTTCGGATCGAGCGTGCCGGGCAGTTTCGCGATTGGCTTATCGCCCCAACGGTCGGAGTCGGTCGCGAGCCAGACGAACGACGCGGGGCTGAGGCGATTCGTGATTGCTTCGCGTAACTCCTTCGGCAACTGCCCGCCGCCTTCGGCAAACGGCTTGTCGGCGGCAGTCAAATCTTCGTCCTTCAAACCGAACAAGTAACTCAGCGGGTCGAGTTTCGTCATCAGCAACGGCGCGCCGACATTCACCGCGTAGGTCGTGCGCCCCGCTTTCGGCCTAGGCTTGTCCGCACCGAGTTGTTTCAAGAATCGATCTTCATCCACGATCGGTTTTCGCAACCGCAACACGATGGTCAGCCCCGGCAGCACGTTGCCCGATTGCGCGCCGATCGAGACGCCACCGATGAGGTGATCGATCTGTTCCAGAGGGATGCCGAGCTTGTCCAAAAGTGCGAGGATCGGCGCGGGAATGCCGGACTTCGCGAACCACTCTTTCGGTGGCGTGCC
>JANXNT010000197.1 GCA_025353985.1 Limnoglobus sp. | reverse complement strand
GCTTTCTCGCTTCGCCGACGTGCGATTGATCGCGTAGATTAGCCATAACGGTAAGACTCCATGCGACGGGTCGGGGCGATGCTTCGAGGCGTGCCCCGGCCTTTTGCGTTAGCGTTGGTGTTGGGACGGATGTTTGAGGATGGCTTTGCGGGCTTCCCACGTGGCGCGGTCTTGTGCCCCAGCGGCCAACCAATCTTGGATCTCAGTCACAAGCCAGCAAACGCGCCCGCCGATTTTGATCGGTTTCGGCAACTTTCCCGAAGCATCGAGCGTTCTAACTGTGCGGACGCCGCACGTGAGCATCTGAGCCAGCAACTTCGCATCGACTACGAGAGGTTCCGATACGAGCGGTCGAATAGGGAGTATCTCAGCCATGATGGACGGCCCCCCTCGCTTCTTCGGCGAGCCATTGGTTGACGATGCCACGATGGAACCGAATTAATCGGCCAAAGCGAATGATGCCGGGAATTGAGCCGTTCTCCGCCATGTTGCGTATGTGGCGTTCAGAACACTTGAACAACGCGGCCAGTTCCCGCACGTCGTAGGTACCCGCTTCGAGGGCGATTCGCCGTTCGTCGGTGTCAGTGATAGATGCCATGTTGACCCCGTGTGTGAAGTGGCGAGAGGCGTTCTCGCTGCACACGGTGTTATTTGCGAGCTGTGAAGTTACAAAACAGAGGTATAGGTTTTGTATTTTCGTACAAAACCTACGTGGAATCGAAATGAACCGAGAAACACAGGAATGAATGGAAGCGAATAAATTTCCATACAAAACCCCCCGAGAGGTTAAGTATTTGGGTTAAGTATTCGCGATGGGGTTTCGTTCGATCCATTTGAGAGCAGCGATGAACATCACTTCATCGAATCTCATGCCTGCATCAGTGAGCCGACTTTTGAAGCCTTTGTCGTCTCTGAAGTGTTGCAATAATGCTAGTGGCCCCGATTCCGGCTTGGCTTGCTTCTGCTTACGGATCAGTCCATAGATCTTGCGTTTGGCAACTTCTTCTGGTTTCGTTGAGTTGGCCAAAGGAGGGCGTCCACCGCGTTTCTTGGATTCCCCCGCAGGTGCATCGCGTTCGGCAATCGACGCCTTAGCGGCCAGCGTAGGCAGAGTTGTAGGCAGT
>JANXNT010000163.1 GCA_025353985.1 Limnoglobus sp. | reverse complement strand
CGGCCGCGTCGCTCGCGATCTTCCAATCGACCCGCGCTTCGAATTCGCTTGCGGTCCACGCGGCCGATGCGGCGGTTTCTGCGGCGGTCCACGCGGATGATGCACTGCTCGATGCGGTTTGCCACTTCGATTCGGCGGTCGTCATGTCCGACGTGTACTTCGACCACGCCGCCGATTCCCTTGTATTCCAGGCCGAATTGGCTGCGTCGAGGTCGGCATTAAACTCGTCGACGGCGGCTGCATCGTCGGCGTTCCACTGTGTGGTGGCGGCACTCGCATCGGTGTTGTACGCATCGACGGCGTCTTGATTGTCGTCGTTCCAAACATCGACCGCATCCGATTCCTCGTCGTTCCAATCATCGACCGCATCATCGTAGGCGAGGTTGAACGCATCGACCGCGTTCGCGTCGGCGAGGTTCCAGTCCGCGACGGTTAGCTCGTAAGTGGTTCGACCGGTCCTAACCAGTGCGGTGGCTTGAGGAACGCCGCCCACTCGGGCGAAGTGGCGAACAGATTCTCTGCCACCGCGAGCACACCTCCCTTGCGAATAAAATACGGCCATCCATTCGCGCCCAACACCGCATCATCCGAGAAGTCTCGCAGGAATCGCATTGCGATGGCGAGCACCTGAAATTGGAAGTCAATGTTTTCCCTCGTTGCCTTCGAACAGTAAAACTTGTGCGACTGGCGGAAGCCGTACATTTCCGCAAAGTCGTCGATCCAAACGGGATCTGCACGCTCCAGGCTGACGAACAGACTACCAATCTGGAACTCCGGGTAGTCGCGCCGCTCGATAGGGCCGACGAAGCCCGGCTCGGCTTGCAGCCAGTCGAGGTACACCGCATCGGGCTGCGAGGCGGCGAACTCGAGTTTCCACTGAGTCGACATAGCACGCTCCAAAACAGGTTGGCATCGTTGAATGGCGGACGCTACTTCTTCGGCGGGGCGATCCGTTCGGGCGGCGTGGGCCAAACCCGCTGGATTACGCCTTTGTCGTCGACGATCCAGAGTTCTTTGAGCATCTCAAAGCGGTTGTTGTTATCTTTGGGGTTTCCGGCCTGCTTGATGAACTTATCCAAGAACGCCACAATGAACTCCGCACTGTAGTCCGACAAGTCCACGATTACTATGCCAGCCTGCTTTTTGGTCTTATCAGTAATCTTGTCCAGAATATTTTTCCTGATCATTTCATCGGCTATGACCTTCCCTTCGTTATCAGTCTTAGAGGGATTATAAACATCAGCAAGTTCCCCGTTGACTCGCAGATCTGCGTTTTTTTTATTGTACGGCTCGGGGTCTTT
>JANXNT010000140.1 GCA_025353985.1 Limnoglobus sp. | reverse complement strand
GTGCAAAAGTCGACTTACGTCAATTAAACGTAAACTTATTGACTTCGCGAAATTGTGGGATAGGCCCCGGGCGACGTGAAGTTGGCCTTTTCATCTAATTTCCGCGAAAACGATCATCCGAGTTCTGTTACCCTCTCCGTTTCGGAGAGGCCAGTCTTTCGGCCTGTAGGGCCGATTCTGTCATACCAGGTCGGAGCGAGCGAAGCGAGCGGAGGCCTGGGAAAGCAATGGCAAACGGCGTTCGGCCCTGTAGGGGCCGTTCAGTGTGATCCAGCCTGAACCGTCCCTTCAGGACGGGGGGTATTTTCGCAATATCGACCCAGGCATGCGCTCGCTGCGCTCACTCCGACCTGGGCTATAAGAACGGACCTTACAGGCCCGAAAACCACGACCGACAACGGTTTCGATGGCGAGAATTCCCACATCGAAATGATGCATCTGTGCTTTTACCAAAACTGATCAACCGGATTCGAGATGACCCAAAAACACCGTGAACCGCAACTTCCCGTCACTTGGACCCATCACTTTGGGGCGGCGGCGATTTTTCGCAGACGCAGTCCGATGCACACGAGTACGATCGTCCACAGTAGGCCGAATTCCAGCGGGCAAAGGCGTTGGTCGAACGACATGATTGGGACGATCAGGATGAAGCAAATGCCGAAGAGATAGAATCCGCCCCAGAACATCGCGCCGAGCGAAAATAACGACACCGCCGATGTCGCGGCGAGCGCCTGATAGAGGCTCGATCCGTCCGTGGAATGCAAATTCGCATGAAGCATCATCGCGGTGAGTATGAACCCGCCCCACATGCCGATCACGTGCTGTTCCGCCGGGTTCGCGGGCCAAATTCGCCCCTGCCCAAAGTACAGGAACAGGCTTAGCCCGGCGATGGTACGGACTACGTAAACCGGCAATATCCACCACAACGGCAGATCCGCAAAGCGGATGATCGTCGCCAAGATTTCGGGTATCAGAATTAGCGGTGCGATGAGCAAAAAAAAGTTCGCGTAACGGGCGAAATGCGTGTCGTATTGGCTTCGACCAATCATCCATGCGAAGCGTTGCACCGCATGCCACTGTCGGGCGGAAATCGTTTCGCCATCTTGCAGCCGTCGCAAATCTTCGGCCATTTGCCCCGCCGTGGCGTACCGGTGTGCGGGGTCTTTCGCGAGGCACTTCAGGCAGATCGTTTCGAGATCGCTCGGGACATCCTTGCGGAAATCGGCGAGCGGGGGCGGCGCGTTCTGCGTCACCAACAGGAGTTGTTCGGCGATGGTGTCGGCATCGAACGGCGGGCGACCGGCGAGCAGTTCGAAGAGCACGACGCCGAGCGCGTAGACATCGGCGGCGGGGCCGACGGTCTTGGTTTTGCCGCACGCTTGTTCGGGGGCCATGTAGTTCGGCGTACCCATAATCGCGCCGGTGCGGGTAGCGTCGCTTTTCGTGTCGAGCCGTTTCGCCAAACCGAAGTCACCGACTTTCGGCGTGCCATCTTCGGTCATCATGATGTTGCCGGGCTTCAGATCGCGATGGACGATCCCCGCGAGGTGTGCGGCCTCGACAGCGCGGGCGATCCGTTCGACGAGTGCGGCCGCCGCCATCGGTCGCAGTTGCTGCCCGCGCGTCTTATTCGCCAACGAACCGCCTTCGCAAAACTCCATGCTGAAGTAAGGCAACCCCGCATGTTCGCCGACTTCGTACACTTGCACGATGCCCGGATGTTTCAAGTGCGCCGTCGTTTCGATCTCGCTGCGGAACCGCGCTTGCTCTTCGGTACCGGCATGGCCGCCCGCCAGAATCATCTTGAGCGCGACGATGCGATTCGCCTTCAGTTGCCGCGCTTTGTAAACCACGCCCATACCCCCACGACCGATCTCGGCGAGGATCTCGTACCCCGGCACGTTCGCGCCGACATTCGACAGTGCCGCCGACAGCGTTTGCTGCTCCGACGATTGCACCAGCGTGCGTAACAGGTTGTCGCTGCCGGTTCTGTCCGGTTCGGGTGAAGTTGGCATCGTGCTCAAGGGGTTACTCGTACAAGTGGGATTTGAGCCGATTCTACCATTGATTGCTTTCACGAACAGGGTGAATCGCATTCGGGGAACTCAGATGAAACATGCTGTCACACTCGCCGATGTTCGCGAAGCGGAACTGCGGATTCGCAGGATAGTCCATCGCACGCCGACGCTGACTTGCGAGACGATCGATCGGCTCGCGGGGCGGCGCGTGTACTTCAAGTGCGAGAATTTACAGAAGACCGGCTCGTTCAAATATCGCGGCGCAACCAACGCGGTTCAGGCATTGGCGGACGACGTGGCCGCACGCGGTGTCGTCACGCATTCGAGCGGGAATCACGCGCAGGCGCTCGCGTTGGCGGCGAAGTTCCGGAACATACCCGCGTACGTGGTGATGCCGCACACGGCCACCACAGTGAAGAAACAAGCCGTACTTGGCTACGGTGGGCAGGTCATCGAATGCGCGCCGACGTTGGCGGATCGCGAACGTACGGCCGCCGAGTGGGTGGCCAAAACCGGCGGCACGCTCATCCCGCCGTTCGATCACGTTCACGTGATTGCGGGGCAGGGCACGGCGGCGCTCGAACTCCTCGAAGACGTGCCCGAACTCGATGCGGTCGTCGTCCCCGTGGGCGGTGGCGGGTTGCTGTCGGGGTTCTGCATTGCGTCGCGCGGCGTGAAGCCGACGATCCGCGTCTTCGGTGCCGAACCACTCGGTGCCGACGATGCCGCGCGTTCCAAGGCCGCCGGTGTTTGGCAACCGCAGACCGCGCCGAACAGCATCGCCGATGGTCTTTTAACGAGCCTCGGCCAGTTGACGTGGCCAATCGTCCGCGACGAAGTCGAAGCGATTTTTACCGTCACCGAAGACGACATTCGCGCGAAAATGCGATTGATCTGGGAGCGCATGAAACTCATCATCGAGCCGAGTGCCGCCGTCGGCGTGTGCGTCGTGCTATCCGAGGCATTCCGGGAGTTGCCGAACATCCGCACCGTCGGCGTCGTGCTCTGCGGCGGCAACGTGAACCTCGATACGCTCTATTGGTGATACGCGATTGGCACGATCTTGTTAGCCCGACGCGCTAGCGAGGGAGTCGTGGCGAGTCATCGAGACACGACGCAAAACGCTCATTCCTAGAATAGAACCGTCATGTTTCGAAGACTCGCCACGACCCTCGGTCACGGAAGGTGAA
>JANXNT010000105.1 GCA_025353985.1 Limnoglobus sp. | reverse complement strand
CGGGTTGCGGTCAAGACGATGTCGTTTTTTGCCTTTCGTCGTCGACGTAAGTCCCCCTTGCAAAAGTTTTAAAACCGTGTTTTTCGTGATTTTTCGTCTCAATAAGCCCGTTTTTTGATCGCAAATCGCTTATCGGTTTCGGGCGATTTTGCCGTATCTCGCACTCTTATAGTGGCTTACGACGAATGCCCTTGTTGAGACGCTCGGCGCAAGTACCGACCGAAAATCGACCGTACGCGCCTTTTCTGTGTCATTGCGCGACCTTTCTATGTCACGGCGCGCCTTTTCTGTGTCATTACGGCGCACTTCTGAGTACGTTCGTGCACACTGCGAATTCTGACTTACGTCAAATCATCTAAAACTTATTGACTTGCAGAAATCGTGTGGGCGTTGCGAAACGTTGCGAGGGAATCGCCTCGGCTCGATTCGCTATTTCCAACATCGGTAAAGTTTGCGCAATCTACGCGGTCATCCAATCCGTCGAAACGATGGAACCGTTACAACTGGCGACGAAAATTTCCTGCTGTAGCGATTGAGTTCAAGACGTGCGTCGCGGGCGCGCGCATATTTCATCCAGACTACCGAAGTTGCCTTGCAACCGCGTTTATGCTGCGGATAATTATCGAAACTCATCCGTGTCTGCGCGCCCCGTACTCCTTCGCGAGGTGTCATTATGTCGTTCCGCCGTCTGTTCTCGAGTCGTGTGGGTCGCGTCAGCCCCAAACGGCTCGAACGCCCCTCTTTCCCGCGTATCGGCTTCGAATCCCTCGAAGACCGGACGACCCCGGCAGTCTTTACGGCGACGATCGACCCCGCAGCCGATGGTGCCGGTGCCACCGCGCAGCTGATTGGGCTTTTCAACAAAGCTGCAGCGAACAGCCAACCGGACACGATCAACCTGTTCCCCGGCGGAACGTACTCGTTCTTTGGGCCGAACAACACGTCGGGTAATGGTAGCAACGCGCTCCCGTTAATCACGGTCGATGGTACGGGTAAGAATGCGATTACCGTGAATGGTAACGCCGCAACATTGTCTCGAGCCGCCGGTGCGACGGATTTTCGTTTCTTCGAACTGAGCGGAAGTCCGAGCAGTATCGCATTGACGATCAACGACTTGACCTTCCTCGGCGGTTCGGCGAAAGGGTCCGGGGCGGCACAAGATGGCGGCGCGATCTATGTCTCTGGCGGCGGCGCATTAACCGTCAATAATAGTGTGTTCGACACGAACGCAGCGGATGGTAGTGGCGGCGCGATTCGCTTCAACGGTACTTCGGGCGCGATCTCAAATGGTGTCTTCACGAACACCAAATTCACGAGCAACGTCGCTCAAGTTGATGGCGGTGCCGTCTCGAACAGTTTCGCGGCATTCTTGCAGTTTAATGCGAGCAACATCAGCAAAAATAAAGCGGTCGGCGGCACGGGTGGCGTCGGGACGTTCACCGGTACTTTCGAATTCAACGACACCGTACTCGATTCGAACGTCGGCATGGGTCTTGGCAGTTCCGGAGCGTTCAACGGTTCCGAAGCGACATTCACGCGATCCACGATCACCAATAACGTCGCAACGAGCGGCGGGACCGGTGGCGTGAGTTCGGGTAACGGTAACATTCGCGTCGTCGATAGTTTTGTCGCAAACAACGATGGTCAATTCACGGTGAGTTCGGGTGGCGGTATCCAGGGTTCCAAAGTCGAAGTCATTAGCTCGACCGTCACGAACAATAAGTCCGGTGCCGGTGGTGGTATCGCCGGTACCGATGTGATCGTGCAACACTCGACCGTCACGCTCAATCAATCGACGTTCGGAATCGCTAGCGCAGGTGGTATTCAAGCGAAAACGCTGAG
>JANXNT010000072.1 GCA_025353985.1 Limnoglobus sp. | reverse complement strand
CGGCACGCTTACATCGAATTCGCCACGCAAGAATTGAAACACCGCAAAGAGCACCAATACCCGCCATACCACCGGCTCGCGCGGTTGATCGTCCGCAGCGAGAAGCAGGAAGCATCCGAAGCGTTCGCGAACGCGCTCGCCGGTGCGTTCAAGGAAGCAATCCGCCGCCACGCCACACCCGGCACCGCCCCGCTACGCCTGCTCGGCCCCGCCGAGTGCCCCGTGTTCAAGCTGAACGGCTACTATCGTTTCCACTTCCAGATTCAGAGCGATATCACCAGCCCGCTACACGCGGTGCTGCGCGAAGTCCTTGTTGTTGCGAAAACGCCCAGTGGCGTCGAGTATCAACTCGATATCGACCCGTATAGCATGTTGTGAGAGAGTGAAAAGTGAGTTCCCAACCCAACCGGGGATCCATGGACGACGTGTGGGCGAACACGCCGCCATGAACCCCCGGGACAAGCTCCAGGGCGTCGGAGCCAATGCGAGTAGTTTTGGTGAAACTCACTAAAGCATCTGGCGTGCCAATTGACGGGAAGAAAGCAGATCAGACGGAAAACGCTGGAATTAAAGATAATTTCAGTTGAAATAAAATTTAACGCCCAACTGCGGACCATAACCAAACTGTCGGAAAGCCCGACGGTGTGATGTATATTCCGACAGTTCGATAAACGCAAACGGCAAGGGTCAAAAGTCAGTTCGCGGAGGGTGTGGCTCGAAGAAATGGCTACTTCGCGATGACTTTTAACATCACAGGTTTGGCGGCGTGTTCGGTGCCTTTTCGCTCGCTTTTTGCGAGGGCGACGAACGGGATTTGCATCGGCTTCACCCATGGCTCCGCGAAAATCACGACTTCGCGTTCGGTATCGCGTGGCGTAAACAGGATGCCGTTGAGGCCGATGTTGAGCACGCGGACTCCGTGCGGCAGGCCGCGGACATCGGCGGGAACGCGACCATCGTAGCCGTTGCGGCGCTCGATTTTGATCCGCAACTTCGTCTGCCCGCCGGGTACAATCGTGACTTCGTTCACATCCGTAGTGGTGGTCACATCGCCTGGCTCGATCACTTTT
The DNA here is from genome assembly GCA_025353985.1 of Limnoglobus sp. Classification (GTDB taxonomy): domain Bacteria; phylum Planctomycetota; class Planctomycetia; order Gemmatales; family Gemmataceae; genus Limnoglobus. Next base: position 2,937 of record JANXNT010000072.1, on the reverse strand, counting down.
GGCATCCCGAAATCGGTCGTGCGAACGATGGCTTTTCCGGCGATCATCGCGGACGATTCGACCTGGCACGCGGTGGTCGCATTGACCGCGTCGGCTGCGGCGAACAGCCCGAATGTCGCGGTGGTTTGACCCGCTTCGATCTCGGTTTGGGGTGCCTCGAAGCCTTTGGGCAAACCGATGATTCTCACGCGAATCGCGCCGTCGAAGCCATCGATTCGCGTTGCGGTCACGGTGAGCGGTACCGCGCCGTTCTTCCAGACGCTTGGCGATATCGGGCTGATTGCGAGCGTGTAATCCGGGCGCGGGGGCCGCACACTGAGGCGGTAACTGTAGTTCGCGCCGCCGAAGCCGCGCGAGTCGGTGATGCGGACTTGATACGTGCCATCCGCAGGGGCTTCAAAGAAGATCCGCGAGTCTTGGCGGTAGCCGTTGCCGCCATCGTCGTTGCGGTACGCGACGGGGAACACCGGCAGGCCGTTCGGCGGGAACACCATGCCCGGCGGGTGGATTTCGACTTTGTAAACCGACGTATTTAACGCGTGGTGGGCCGGTGTCGTATCGAGAAACCCGATCCGCTGCCCGGCAACTTGCACGAACTGCACATCGTCGTCGGGGCCTTTCGGCAACTCGCGAATCTGCATGAGTTCGGAGCCGACGTAGACGAAATTATTCGCCGCCAGTTCGTTCCACGCTTCGAGGCGGATACTCGGGTTCGCCGAATCGTGATCGCGAAACGTGACGCAGGTTTTCGCAACGCTCCGTAGGGTAGCACGAGTGACGGCGGCACCCGTCGCGTCGAGGATTTCGATGCTCGTATCAATCGGCGAGCCGAGCCGTCGCGCGTGCGTTTCGACGATCCGCACATCGCCTTTCTTCGCGGTGAACCGAACGATTTGTGCATCGCCAGGTTTCGCGAGAATGCCATCGGTCGTGCCCGGAATCATGCGAATTTCGGCACCCGCGTCGGGTGAAACGACGACGGACGGGAACTCGCCGACAGTCACGGTCAAATCGCCAAGCGGCGCTTCCGTCGTGCCATCCACGGGGATCGCGATCTTGCTTCCAACGATGGCATCGGCGGGGACTTTCACGCGAACCGTACGGCCATGCGGGCTGCCGAGGAAGACGCCATCGAGGTGGACGTCGGTTTCTTTTCCGCGTGCCACACCGAGCGGGAAGACGCTCGTCACCACGGGGATTTCGCCGAGGTTTAGGCGATACGTGAACTCCGCGCCGCCGCGAAATTCCTTGTCGCGAATGCCGACCGAATAGACGCCCGCTTTCGTGGCGGTAAAGCCGAGCGAGCCAGCAAAACCTTCGCACAAAACTTTGCCCGTATCATCGACGAACATCAGTTGCGAATCGAGTTTCGTACCGAGAACTTGCGCCGCGACTTGTTGCCCCGCTTTGACTTCGAACTGGTAGAAATCGACATCGCCCGCACGATCTAGGCTGCCGACAATCGTCGTGGGCAGCACGACTTTCATCGCCGATTTCGCGGAATCGGTGATGCCACTTTCCCGCGTGACCGGGAAGCGATCGACGATTTTCTTGGGCGTCGGTATCAGCTTCGCGGGCAGGAAATTCACGACCTTTTTGTCGTCGCTCGGATCGAGAAACAGGCCGACGCCATCGAAGCGACCGATAGCGATTTGCGCGCCATCGGGACGCAGGCGGAAACTCAATACGCTATCGGGTTGCTTTGCGAAGGTGCGTCGTTCGACCATCTTCTGCGCGTCCCACGCCTTGACGACTGCATCGTCGCCGAGTGAATAGAGCGTGAGGCCATCGGGGTGATATTGCACGTGCGTGACCGGCCCCGTGTGTGCGAACACCGCTTGCCGTAGTGTGCCACCTTCGGCGTTGGCCGTCCACGTTCGCAGACTCTTATCGACGCCGCCCGAGACGATGGTTTTACCGTCTGGCGACCACGCCACCGCATACACCCAGTCGGTCGGATCGCTTAACGTGTAGAGGCGTTTGCCGCTGGCCACGTCCCACACTTTCACCGCACGGTCGGCCGCACCACTTGCCAGGAGTTTGCCCTCGGGGTGGAACGCGAGCGTGTAAACCGCATCGCTATGGTCGGTGAGAATGCGAATCGGTGCATCGGTTTTGGCCGCGTCCCAGAGTTTGATCGTGCGGTCGTAACCCGCCGTCGCCAGGAGTTTCGCATCGGGTGAAAACGCGAGGGCGTAGATGGCGTCCTTGTGTGCGGTGAACTCTGCGATCGGCTTCGCGGAAAGCGCATTTGCCGCATCGTAGATCCGCACGATGCCACTGACACCCGGCGTACCCGACGTGACCGCAAGGTGATTGTCTTTCGAGAACGCAACTGCCGTCACGCGGCCCGTTTGGCCGTCGAGCTTAGCGATGGCTTCGCCCGTTTTCGGGTCGATGATCGCGATACTGCCATGCGTGCCCGCCGCAAGCATCGCGCCGTCGGCACGATACGCGAGCGCCGTCACCGCCGGCGGAGCAGCGAAAGTAATATTGATGCAAATCAACAGTGTCGCGGTGGCAAATATCGTGCGTAAATCGAACATCGGGTACTCACAAAAAAATTCAGAATTTAACCGCGGAGGAACGCAAAGAAATCAAATCAGAGATTGATCGGACTCCGCGTACTCATCGGCCTCTGCGGTTAAAAATCTTCGTTTGATATTTAGCGGTTGAACAGGAATTCCTGGCTCGTCAGTACTGCCCAGAACAAATCCTCGACGGCTTCGCGGCGAGCGGCGGGATCCTTGTTGGCAGCGGCCAAGATTGGCAGTAATTTCGCCTTCTCTGCGGCACTCGGTTCGCGGCTCAGTGCGAGACGATACAGGCGGCCCACGATCTCTTCGTCGGTCGATTTATCGCCGAGCCAGATGCTCACTCGCGATGTCTTGTCGCGGAGTTTGTCGTTGAGCGTTTGCCCGTTGTTCAGGTGCAATG
>JANXNT010000064.1 GCA_025353985.1 Limnoglobus sp. | reverse complement strand
TTCGACATCGCTCGTCTCCTATCGCACTGTCGGTTTGGGGAAGGTCAGCGTCACGCGATCCTTCACGGTATTCGGCGTCTCATCGGGTGGTTGTTCGTATGGCAACGACTTCAAAAACGAAACGAGATCGTCGAGTTCCGTCGGCTTCAGGTGGCTGGTTTTGCCGTGCTTGTCGGTCTTGTTGTGGATCGTGAATACCTCATGCAACGTCTTGGCGCGGCCATCGTGGAGGTACGGCCCGAGGCGGTAAACGCCGAGGAGTGTCGGCGTGTCGAACTTCGGGCCGATCTTTTCGCGGGGGCCATCGCCGGTGCCGATGTCGTGCAACTGGAACGGCTTCGCTAGCGTACTATCGCTGAAGTACGGCCCGCTGTGGCAGGTGGCACACTGCGTGGCCGAACTCGCGAAGATCGCCTTGCCGCGCTCGGCTTCGACGCTCAGTTTCCCTTCGCCTGCCGCGTGGGGCGATAACCGGAACGGGAACGAATTCGTGTAAATCGCCAGGGAATCGAGGTCTTTCGACATTCCTCGTGTCGTCTGTTCGAGTTCGGCGAACTCGGTGAAGCTCGTTCGCGGTTTCATTTGCCCCTGCGCGAGGCCACGGCCTTGCATCAGCTTTCCGCGCACGGTGTATTCGAAATCTTGCACTTCGTCGCGGTCGGCGGACCAGTGTAACGGGTGCGTGTGCGCGAGGCCGAACAGGTGCGTGGTACGGCGGTCGCCTTCGGGGTTCTGCCAGATGCGGCCATCGCTCATTCCGTCCGGGTGGCACGACGAACACGACACCCAGCCGGTGCCGCCCATCGGTGCGCGGGCCGTCTGAAACAGTTCCTTGCCGCGTCGCCATTCGGCGGTGTGCGCCGGTTCGCACACGGTCACGCTGTCGAGTTTCCGCATTCGGGCATCGTGGATCGTCACGGCAAAATCGAGTGTGTTGTAAACGTACACTTCCTTGCCATCGGGCCGCACGGCGATGGCGCGCGGGTGCTTGCCGAGCCGCACGATCCCTGCCGATTCGATCTCGCGATAATCGTCGTCGTACACCCGCGACACGTTCATGTCGTTCGTACCGGCGTAGATCGTGTAGAGCGTTTTGCCATCGGGGCTGATCGCGGATTCCCACGGGTTCGCGGTCACATAGACGCCGTTGTACGTGTCGAGTGCAATCGAGCGGCGACGCTTTTCGCCATCGGGCTTCGTCCACAAATCGCAGAACGAAATTTGCGGGAAGATCGAACCGCGTGCATCGAAATGCGTCACGCGGCTACGGATGTGCGACAGATACGCCTTCGGTCGCTTCGGGTGCAACACGACGTGCCGGGCGAGGTTGTCCGATTCGTAACCGCCCCACGAATCGGTCACTTTCCCGCTCGCAATATCGACGGCAATCAGCTTCGAAGTGAAGAATTCGGTTACGTAAAGCGTCGCTTCGTCGTGGGAAATCGCGATGCCGCGACAGTTGTCGCCGACTTTGAACGTACGCACCACCCGCTTCGCCGCCACTTCAATTTCGCTCACCGTACCGGGGTAATCGTGCGTCACAAAGGCGCGTTTGCCATCCTTCGTGGTGACGATGCCGTACGGTTCATCGGCGACTGGCAAGATGTGCGTAATCGCTTTCGTGTCGGCATCGAGGAACAACACGCGGTCATCGCCGTAGACCGTGACGAGGCCCACGCCACCCGCCCACGCCGCCGCTTCGGGATGATCTCCGGCGGGCAACTCGCACACTTTGGTGCGCGTTGCGGTGTCGACCACCGTTACGGTACCTGTGTCCGTGTTGGCCACGATCAACCGCGAACCATCGGCGGAGACATCTAAAAGCGAACTCGCGGAACCGGCGAAGGCGGGCAGTGCGACCGCCACGAACAACAGAAGCGAAGCGAATGAACGCATAATCGTGTCTCGGAATCGTTGGATGAATCGTAGGAAATCGCAGGTTATTTCTTCGGCACCGTCCATAGATGGAGCGTGTACTCTTCTGCGTTTTCGCCGGTGACGGTAATTGTCTTTTCGGGCTTCCATTCGCCGAGCGTGAAGCGGTGGGAGACGACGCGGGTGCCGGGTTTCAGCGTCTTCTTCAGCACCGGCTCGAGGAGCTTGCCGAGTTCGTCGCTCATGTACAACATCACGACGGTGGCGTCGGAAAGATCCTTAATATCGAGCACGTCGCCGAGGCGGATTTCGACCTTGTCGTCGACCTTTGCATCCTTGGCTTTCTGCTTCGAATCCTTGACTCGCTCGGGGTCGAGGTCGACGCCGACGCCCTTTTTCGCGCCGCCCGATTTGACCGCCGCAATTACGATGCGGCCATCGCCACAACCGAGATCGTAGACGACATCGTCTTTGCCAACGTTGCCGAGTTTCAGCATTGCCAGCACGATGTCGTCCGGTGTCGGCACGAAGCGAATCACCGCTTTATCGCTCGGGTCTTGCTTCGTGAGATCGACTGTCGGCGACTCGCCCCCCTTGAACTGCACGGTCTTTTTTCGCGTGATCGTCGTGTAGTTATTCGGTGCAAACTTCACCGTGAAATCGTACTCGAAGAGTTTGCCCGCTTCGACGGTTGGCAGATCGAATTCGCGCGATTTGCCCGTCGTTTTCATGACTTGCGCTTCGATGGTCAACTCCGCTTCGTCGCTCGGCACCGTCACGGTCAGCGTCGGTTTAACGACCTTTTTCTCTTGGGCGGTCGCACTCGTGGCCACGGAAAATAGTAGCCCGATGAAGAGGGCGAAACCAACGATTCGTACTCGCATGAGCATCGGCTCCCGCATGAAGGAAATTCCCGTTTCGGTCGTGCCTTTAATTCTACACGAAACCGAACGAGTTTTCCTTCCGGCGCGGATCGGACTAACGCAACGTGGCCAGAAATGTGACGTTACCGGTCAGACAATCCATTCCCATTAGCCCGAAGCGCTAGCGAGGGAGGACATTCAAACGGCTACGATGGCGGGTCGTGGTGAGTCTTCGAAACACGACGGTTCGTACGCCAGGAATGTCTGTTTTGCGTCGCGTCTCGCAGACTCGCCACGACTCCCTCGCTGGCGCGTCGGGCTAACAATTCCAACCCCATTAGCCCGAATCGCTAGTTTGCACGCTTGCGCGTCGGGCTAACAAAACACTGAAAATCCCTCGCCTTTCTGTTTGAATTCACCTCTGTGGGTTCGCACGGCACGCTTACGCTGTGTCGCTCGCCAGGTTTTCGAGAATGAACGTTGTCAAAGCGAATGCCAAGGTTTGAATTGACTTGACAAAAAAATCTGTCAAAATATCGCACCCATACGATTTGCCGAAGTCAATAAGTTTTATTCGATTTGACGTAAGTCAGAATTCGTGTCGTGCACGGACGTACGCAAAAGTGTCGCGAAATGACACAGAAGTGCGCGCAAATGACACAGAAAGA
>JANXNT010000038.1 GCA_025353985.1 Limnoglobus sp. | reverse complement strand
TGCCTACCGCACGCCCGGTCCCGTCGATACGTCGAACTACTCGACGCTCCAGACGGCTACCTACGCGAGCCTCACGCCGGACGGTCAGAAGTTCAACTTCTTCGACCACAACGAGCAGTTCCTGACGCCGGTGAACTGGATGACGCACCTCGATCGACCGCTCGTCAACCAAATGGAACTGTTACACATGGCTGGCGGGAAGCCACACGAGCTGACTTACAACTTTATGAATGGGACTGCCCCCGCAATGGCCCCAGTACCGGCCGCGAACAGCAGTCAGCATGTTGCGCAGTGGACGTCGGCGACCGTGCCCCTCCATCGTGCGCTCGAGCTACTCACCGTCAAAACGTGGATGAACGGCGTGGCGACGGGCGGGCGGACGCCGGGCAAGATGAACGCGAACATGATTTGGGATCGGAAAGTGTTCGATGCGTTACTCGATCAGAACGCCGCGAACAAGTTTACGGGGCCTGCTGCGGGGACCGACACGGATAATCTTTGGCAGAGGCTTTTTACAAACAACATTAGCGACACGACGAACGCCGGTTATCTCGCATCGACACGTACGAAAGATTTGCAGCTGGTTGGTCCAACGTTCGATGAAGTGGGTGCCACGTATACCGATGCAGGCGGTGTCGTCCGTGGGTCGGATCGTCCGATCAAATCGCTCGGCACGGCCACGTTTGCACCCGGTGGGTTGTTACCGAACGGTAGCAGCATCGCCGATACGATTCTCCGCGACGGTGCGACCGTAGGTACGCCTGCCATATTCACCGCCGGGACGCATCCGTACGAGAAAGCCGAGATGCTACGCAAGATTCAGAACAACTTCACGACCACTACCGATACCTACATGGTGGTGATGACCATCGGTTACTTCGAAGTGCGGAACACGACTCTGCCAATTGGCACGGGGAACCCCGTCGTGCTCGGTAAGGAAGTCTTCGACGAAATCCCCGGCGACATGCGTGCGAAGTTCTGTGCCGTCGTGGATCGTTCGATGCTCGGCGTCGACGCAAACGCGATTCCTCCCGGCGCACCCACGCAAGTCAAAGACATGTGGATGAGCGAGACGGCGGTAAGCAATCCAGCACCCGCAGCGGGATCGGCAACGGTACAGTTCCGTGCAAACGGAAATAATGCCACGAAGATTTTCGTCAACTACGAGGGTCGAGTCGGCGAAATCCAAGCTGGTACGAAATTGATCGTCGGAACGGGAGCGAACGCGCAATTGGTAACGGTGTCTGCGATTGGCTTCGACATCAATGGCAATTCGACGATCGACCCGAATGAGATTTTCGACTCGAATACCGGTATCGCAACGGTGACACTGACCGCCGTACCCGCGGTCGCAATACCAGCGGGGACATCGATCAGCAACGCGACACTTGCGAATCCCGGTGCGCAGCCGAACTTCGATGTCGGCAACGCGAACTACCAAGGCGTGGTGCCTTACTTCGGGCGGATCTACCCGCGATAAGGCGTACCGATGGATTTCCCATCTGGTTTTCAAGCCTTCTTCGCCGACGGGAAGGACTTTCTGAAGGGCGTGCGATTTGCCAGGCCGTCGCTGTTCTGGCTGTCGCTCGTGCCCGTTGTACTTCCCCTTCTCTCGTGGTTTGCGGCGTGGCGACACCGCCGGCGGGTGTCGGCGCTCGGCAAACCGGCCACCGTGGCCACACTCCAAACCGAACCGAATCCGCGGCGTTTCTGGGGCATCGTCGCGATGATGTTCGCGTGGCTATGCCTGACGGTGGGCATGGCCGGGCCGCGTTGGGGCATCGGCGAAAATCAGGGCGTGGCGGTCGGCCGCGACTTGGTGTTGGTGCTCGATTTTAGCCGAAGCATGTGGGCAGATGATGTAACGGGGCCGAAGCCGGTGCCGCGCTGGGAGGCCGCCGTGGCGGGCGCGAAAGACCTGATCGCCACGCTGCGAAAGAAGGGCGGGCACCGCGTAGGGATCGTGGTATTCGCCGCACGCCCGAAGCTCATCGTGCCGCTGACAACCGATTACGACCACCTCAATATGCGGCTCGAAGAACTCGATGCCCGCGCCCCGCCCGCCGAGATTCGCCCCACCGATGATGCGATCTCCGGTACGCGAATCGGGGCCGCCCTCGCCGCCGCCACCGAGGCGCAAGATCCGCGCTTTCCCGGCTATCAGGACATCGTGTTACTGACCGATGCCGACGACCCGGCCGACGATCGCGAGTGGGCGCTCGGCACGAACGCCGCCCGCAAAATGGGCATCCCCGTACACGTGATTGGCATCGGCGACCCGGCCCGCGAGTCGCCATTACTGCGAACGAACGGCGAACTCCTCGAAGCCACCAGCGCCGATGGCATCCCGACGCCGGTACAAACGAAACTGCACGAAACGACGGCAAAAGCAATCGCCGACGACGCCAAAGGCACGTACTACCCGGCGAGGCAGGAGCCGATTTCACTCGGCAACTGGTTCCGCATCCACATCGAACCGAACCCCACGAAAGACGTGGAAGACGACCGCCTACCGCAACGTCAGGACCGTGCCGCCGGCTTCCTGATCGCGAGCGCCGCCTTCTTCGCGCTCGGGTGGTGGAAACGGTCGTAACTCGTTACGGATCCTCGCCGGAATCGACGTAAGTCCGAATTGCGAAAGTTCCAAAACCGTGTTTTTCGTGTTTTTTCGTCTCAATAAGCCCCTTTTTTGATCGCGAATCGCTTATCGGTTTCGGGCGTTTTTGCCGTATCTCGCACTCTTGCCGTGGGTTACGCCAAATGCTTTTCTTGCGACACTCGCCGGAAGTACCGACCTTTTTGCGTCACTATGCGACCTAAAATCGACCGTGCGCGCCTTTTCTATGTCATTTGCGCGCACTTTTGAGTCATTTGGAGACACTTTTGAGTACGTCCGTGCAAGATACGAATTCCGACTTACGTCAAATCGTCTAAAACTTATTGACTTCGCGAAATCGCGTGGATGGACCGCGTATTTGACCGGGATCATCATTCGTTGTAACATCGAATACAACCGTCGCGCCCCGGCAACTAAGTTTTGGCGTTCGGAATCAGAGGACGGATCGTGCCTAGAAATCGTGGTCATGCGATCAGCCGGTTTTTCGAGGACTTGTCCGATGGCGACCCGGTCGCCCTGGGGTTGGTAACCGTACTGGCGGTGATCTTCGTCGGGGTGGGGCTGTTCGTCCTCAAAGTCCGCCGGGATCTCCGGCGTGAGGACGAAGCGAAGGCCCGTAAGTACGGTCGCAAACCGTAGTAGCGAGCGTGCTATGTCGCAATGGACGTGGAATGATGCCTGGATCCTCACGGCTACGTCATTCGTACACAAAAGGGGCGGTGCGACGCTCGCCGAGATCATTTCTGCCGCCGACGTGATCGAACATGCGATCCCAACGGCCGGAGAGCTATCGCGGGCTTTCTCCCGGCTCGTTGATTGCGGCATCGTCCAGGTGAAGAATGACCGGTATCTGTTGGCTCGAAACCGGACGCGTGCAGTGAGGAAGGCTCTTGAGGGGAGAGGTGGCCTGTTTAGCAATGTTGACAAGTGTCTGAAATGGCTCAAAAAAACGGGCCTTGAGCCGCTTCCGTCCGCAACGTTCACTGTATCGGATTCGGATGTCTTAGCCGCGTATGTTAGTTACTGCGCGATGTTGAAGAAGCGAAAGTGAACGGCGTTTTTGCAACAGCCCGGCAAGTGTACGGTATAGGGTGCCGTGGGAATTCGCCGCGACGCGGAGTCTTCGTAGCGGACCGCGTGGACTTCACGATTATCAGTGATGCGTGACGCGCACGCGCTCCGCTTCGCAAAGCCTTCGCGTCGCGGCTAATTCAAAATCATCTGATGCAAGTGCTTTCGGACTTCTGGCACTTTGTGCGGCCTGTTCAGAGGGTGATCGGGTGGCAGAACGCTTTCGGCATCGCTGGGACTACCAGCCGCGAACCGTGCGGGTTCCGATTGGAGATACCGCGCCGCATCAGCGAGGGCGTTGGCTGGTCGTTTGCCCCGTGTGCCAAAAATGTGCACGAATTCAGTGTTGGTCGCGTCGGCCCGACATGCCCAAATGGTTGTGCTTGGCCAAGAATCGTGCCGAAGTACTCCGAGGCATTGCAGCCTTGCGAGTTCGTTTAGCCGCGGCGCACAATTCGCCGCGACGCGGAGTCTTCGTAGCGGAGCGCGTGGACGTCACGCATTATCGGTGATGCGTGACGCGCACGCGCTTCGCTACGCAAAGCCTTCGCGGCGCAGCTAAACGGGGAGAAGCTCTTCAATTCGATAACATCAACTTCGGATCGCAATTGCCACTTGTTGGGATGACATCGCTATGGCTGTATCGAATTCGCCGCCGTCTCGGTTGACGTCGATCGATGCGTATCGCGGGTTTGTCATGCTGCTGATGATGGCGGAGGTGTTGCACTTTGCGAGCATGGCGAAGGCGTTCCCTGCGAGTGCGTTTTGGGAGTTTCTTGCGTTCCATCAAGATCACGTCGAATGGCGTGGGTGTTCGCTGCACGATCTCATTCAGCCATCGTTTACGTTCCTGGTGGGCGTGGCATTGCCGTTCTCGTTGGCGAATCGACTGGCACGCGGGCAGTCGCAAACGCGGATGATGCTCCATGCGGGGCTGCGTGCGCTGATACTGATTGTGCTCGGCATCTTCCTGCGTTCGGTTGGCAAATCGCAAACGAATTTCACCTTCGACGACACGCTCACCCAGATCGGCCTCGGCTACGGCTTCCTGTTCGCAATCGCATTGGCGAAGCCACTCGTACGGTATCTGTCGCTCGCGATTATCCTCGTCGGGTATTGGGCGCTGTTCGCGGCCTACCCTGCGCCGCCAGACGATTTCGATTTCCCGGCGGTCGGCGTGCCGATGGACTGGGATCATCACCCGTCGGGTTTTGGGAAACACTGGGACAAAAACAGTAACCCCGCGTGGGCGTTCGACGTACGATTCATGAATGCGTTTCCGCGCGAGAAACCGTTCGCGTTCAGTGGCGGCGGGTATGCCACGATCAGTTTCATTCC
>JANXNT010000011.1 GCA_025353985.1 Limnoglobus sp. | reverse complement strand
CGCCTACCTCCTCGGCCAGCCGCTCTACGAGTTCACCGGGATCAACCACTGCTTCGAGCCGCTGCCGGGCCAGGTCCAGGCGAAGCGGCACGAGACCGTCACGCGGACGCGGCCATCTTTGTACTCGGTGGCAATCGTCATGCGGCCCTTTTCGGCGGCCCGCATCGCCCAGTTGACGGTCTGCTCCCAGAACTTTTTATAGAGGTCCGATTGCACCCAATCTTTGTCCCAACCGACGACGCCACCCGACGGTTGCGTGCGGGCATCCGAGGTGAACGCGACCGATTTTCCGAGGCCGTACTGGCCCGTTGCCAATACGGGAAACCGCAGGTCTTCGTTGATCGCGGGGCCTTCGATTCGCATCTGCACGAGCGGCGAATTTTTGATTGTCGTTCGCACGAATCCGCGCAGCGTCGGCAGCGGATCGGAAAAGCCTTCGGCCAACCCACCGCGTAGTCGCAACTGCGGCGCGAACGGTTTGTCGTAGATGAACGACTGACTGATTCGGCGGCTCTCTTTGATGTAAATCGACGGGAGTTCGTCGGGGTTTTTCGGTTCGTAATAACTACCCGGTTGACCGCGACCGTCGCGCGTGCCGAGCGCGATGCCCTTCATTCGCGAACTCAGTGCGGCGCTGTGCGTGGCCACGCCGACGGTGGTGCATGTCACCCCGTTGTCAGCCATGAGCTTGACGGCGGCAATACCATTCGGCCCGTATGTCGGGTCGCCATCGCTGATGAGGATCGTGTGCTTGACTGCGAGTGCATATTCGGGGGTAATCAGCGTGTCGACGGCGCTCGTTAAGAACGGGTCGAAGTCGGGCATATCGCCCGGCGTCATGCCGTCGACTTTGCCGAGGAGGTCGCCCTTCCTGTTGCCGATTTCCTGAAATGGAATCACCCAACTGACACCATTGCCACCGAAACCGTACTGCATGAGGCCGACCATATCTTGCGGGTTCAGCCGGTTAATCGCGAGGCGTGCGATGTCCTTTTGCCACTTGTTCCCGTCGGCCATTTCGGAGGCGTGCATGATGAGAACGAGGCCACCACGACCGGCCGCCTGAATCGATTTGATTTCGCAATCGACGGGGAGCGCCGCCTCGATCGGCGTGCCTTGATACCCACCGGGGCCGAACGAATCCGGCCCGCCGACCATGATGAATCCGCAACCCTGATCGTGAACCGCCGAGCGAATCGATTCCATCTGATCCGCAGTAAACGACTCCGCCGGGACGTTCGCAAGGATGATGCAATCGAAGTTGCTGAGGAACAACGCGAAGTCCGATTTCTCTGCGGGCAGCCGCGAGATACTCACGGGGTCGACGCGGATATCGGCGGATTTTAACGTGCGAATCAGGTGACTATGCGGTGACACGCCATCGAGTGGCTCGTCGATAAACAGCACGCGGCGTTGCCCGCGCGACACTACCGCCGCCACGGCGCGATTGTTCGCGACGCGGTCGCCGGGTACGCCGACGGTGACATCGGTAAGGCGACCGCCCTCACTTGGAATGCCCGATTGGATCGGCGAAAATGTTGCACGATACGAGAACGACGATTCTTCTTTGCCTGCCGGTTTGTCGCGGAAACGGAAGGCGTTCAGCCCCGGTTTCAGTTCGACCTTCGCCGCTTTTCCGGCGGGCGCGTCGATCACTTGCACCGACTCGGCATCGATTG
>JANXNT010001380.1 GCA_025353985.1 Limnoglobus sp. | reverse complement strand
ATTCTGCCAATGGTTAGTCAGTTTATCATGTTCCCGCCGAGGGTATCGACTTCGAGCGGTTCGAGCAGAAAAATGCTCGGCGCTGGCGACGTATACAGCGTGCTGAGGAAACTGCTGACGACCGTACCATTCAACGAGATTTGGCCGCGATACTGCCCAGCGCTCGTATCGAAGAAGAACTTCGACGTGACGGTGTCGTTACCCGGCGTACCGGTGATGACAATCGTCGGCACCGTGCGATCTTCCATCGCCTCGACGCGCAGAGTTGTTTTCGGGATACCGTTGCGACGGCGAAACGAATTGAGCCAGTTCATGGGATCGCTCGATAGAAAGGAGATGTTGATCGATATCCTAAACAACTGCGCACCGCGAGTAAAGTACGATTGTGCCGAATACAAAGATTCTTCACACGCTTATAACGAGGACATTTTCATGCGAATGCTGTTTGTGATGCTGTTGGCGATACCGGCGCTGGCGGAGGAACCGAGCGCGAATTCGGAGTTTACCCGTGGCGATGCGCTACTGAAGAAGCGCGACAACGCAGGTGCCGTGAAGGCATTCACGGCGTCGATTGCGCTCGAACCGAAGCTGATGGCGGCGTACGATCGTCGCGGCGATGCCAACCTCAAACTCGGCTTGTTCAAAGATTCGATTGCGGACTTCGACACCTTCCTCGAAGCGAACCCGAAGTTCGCGCCGGAACACTGGCGGCGTGGCATCGCGCTCTATTATGCCGAGCGCTACAAGGACGGCGTCAAGCAGTTCGAGACGCACAAGACCGTCAACCCGCAAGACGTCGAGAACGCAGTCTGGCACTACCTGTGTAACGTCAAAGTCATCGGCAAAGACAAAGCCATGAAGGAACTGATCGACGTGACGCAAGACAGCCGCGTGCCGATGGCCGAGATTCAAAAGCTATACGCGGGCAAGCTCAAACCCGAAGATGTGCTGGCCGCCGCAGAGAAAGTGAATGCGAAATCCGAAGCGGGTACCGAAGCCCGATTTTACGCGAATCTCTACGTGGCACTCTGGTACGAAGCCGAGGGCGATGCGAAAAAGGTCCGCGAACACCTGACGTCCGCCGTCGAGAAGTACGAAATTTCGCACTACATGTGGGACGTCGGCAACTCGCATCTCATCGGCTTGAAGGCCAAGAAGTGAGGCGATTGGCCCTGGGTGCGCGGAAACCGCGACCCAGGGCTAATCGCTGAAATCCCGTTGGGATAAAAACCAAAGCCGGTATGACCTAAAAACAACGTCAACTGCCGCTTCACCCCTTGTGGGCGTCCTGTTACAGCGAGTTGCCGTTTGCTTGCAATTTCACGCCAATGTTGCCGCGAGTCGCCTTGGAGTATGGGCAGATGGTGTGTGCCTTGGCGACGAGCGCTTCGGCTTGGGCTTGATCGATGCCGTTCAACTCGGCGTTCAGCGTCACATCGAGGAAAAAGCCGCTGTCATCCTTGTTTAGGTTCACGGTCGCAGTCACCTTGATGTCACTGGGCTTCAGGGTGATCTTCGCGAGGCCTGCTGCTGCGCCGATCGCGCCGCCGAAGCAGGCGGAGTAGCCAGCCCCAAACAACTGCTCCGGATTGGTGCCGGGGCCGTGCGATCCGGGCGGCGAAAGAGCGAGGTTGATTTTGCCGTCCGGACTGGTG
>JANXNT010001352.1 GCA_025353985.1 Limnoglobus sp. | reverse complement strand
GGACCATCCGTTTCGTTCGGCGTACCAACGGGATCGCGAGCGGATCGTTCACAGTTCGGCATTTCGACGCATGACCGGGAAGACGCAAGTTCTCGTGGCGTCGGTCAACGACCACCACCGCACGCGGCTCACGCATACACTCGAAGTGACGCAAGTCGCACGCACAGTGGCGCGCCGATTGCGTTTGAATGAAGATCTGACCGAAGCGATCGCACTCGCGCACGACATCGGCCATCCGCCGTTCGGCCATGCGGGCGAAGATGCGCTGAATGCCCGAATGCACGCTGTCGGCGGGTTCGATCACAATCTGCACGGGCTGTACCGCGTCGACGAACTCGAAGATCGTTACCCCGATTTCCCGGGGTTGAACCTCACGTTCGAGATCCGCGAAGCGTTCGTGGCGCACAGCAAGAACCCGAAACGGCTCGCACCCGGCGAGTTTCGTCTCAGTGGCAGCCCGCTGCTCGAAGCCCAAGTCGTCGATCTCGTCGATAGCATTGCCTACGACACGCACGACCTCGACGATGCGCTCGGCCTTGGCCTCGTGGGGATCGAAGACCTTCACGATGTCCCGTTCTGGATGCGTGCCGCCGAGCGGGTGCTTGCGGTTCACCCGGCACTTTCCGGCCCGGCGTTGCGTACGGCGGTCGTTCGCGAAATTCTGGCCTGGCAAGTGACGGACTTGCTCGAAGAAACGATTCGGCGACTGAAGCAAACGAACCCACAATCGGCGGAGGAAGTGCGTGCAGCCTCGCTGCTGGTGGCGGTGAGCGGCCCGATGGAAACCTTAAAACGGGGCCTGGAACAGTTCCTTCGCGAACGGGTTTACCGGCACCACAGCGTGTTGCGAATGACCGCGAGTGGCAAACGAATCTTGTGTGCGTTGTTCGACGAATACGTGCGGTCGCCAGAACTACTGCCAGAGAAGCATCTGCGACGCTGGACCGGTTCAGATCGCATTTTACCGGCGGCAACGCACCCGAACCTGCCGGGCCGCATTCGGCTCGATGCCATTGAGCGTGTTGTGGGGGATTATCTGGTAGGAATGACGGATCGTTTCGCGCAACACGAATATCGGCGACTGTTTCAACCGTCTTTCGACATATAATGGCTGAATAGACCGTGTCGCCCGCCGCCCTGGGCATTTCTGGATGAGGTTCCCATGTTATTGTGGTTGCTGCGTGGCTGCTTTGCCGCTTCGGTTCTGGGTGTGGCGTTGTATTCGTTTGTGTTCTTTAACAGCGAAATCGCTGCCGAATCGGGCGGCGGTCTGTTTGCGGGTTTGGTTGCCGCGCTCGTCGTACTCGGCCTGGGCGGGTTGGTGCTGTTCACCGACATGAAAGAAAAGAATAAAGACATCACAACAATCATCGCGATTTACTTCGGATTATTGCTTGGGTTACTCGTTGGCTGGCTGTTCTCGTTGGCGGTTGAGCCGATTATCACGTCGGTGGCCCGTGCCCTTTCGGAAACGCTCCAACATCGGCTCGTCAGTATCGGCCGCGTGCTGATTACCGTGATTTGTTGCTATGTAGCGATTTCAACGTTGCTTCAGACCAAGGATGAGTTTCGGTTTATTATCCCTTATGTCGAGTTTTCCAAGCAGGTGAAGGGGAACCGGCCACTTGTTCTCGATACTAGCGTCATCATCGATGGCCGAATCGCGGACGTGTGCGATACTCGTATTGTCGACTCGAAGCTGATCGTCCCGCGATTCGTCCTGAACGAACTCCAAGCGATCGCCGACAGTTCGGACAAGATGAAGCGCAACCGCGGGCGTCGCGGGTTGGACATCCTGAAACGGTTGCAAAATAACTCGAAGATCGAGTTAGAGATTCACGACGGCAACATCGGCGAAGCGAAAACCGCAGAGAAGATTCGCGTCGACGAACGGCTGGTGCTGTTTACGAAAGCGATCGGTGGCCGCGTCGTCACGAACGACTTTAACTTGAACAAGATCGCGCAGCTTCAGAACGTCGACGTGATTAACCTGAACGAAGTCGCGAACAGCCTGAAAACGGTAGCACTCCCCGGCGAGTTCCTGCAAGTGCGGGTCGCGAAAGTCGGCGATCAACCGGGGCAGGGCGTTGGCTACATGGACGATGGCACGATGGTCGTCATCGAACAGGGCCGTAATAGCGTTGGGCAAGACGTCTCGTTGGTGGTCACGAGCGTGCTGCAAACCCCGGCGGGGCGGATGATCTTCGGTCGCATCGAATCGCGACCATCGGGGACATTTTCACCCGTCGGCCCGATGTCGAGCGGATCGCACGTGCCCGTGACGAGTACGCAGTCGACCGTGCTGCCAGGTTCGGTAGTCAGTCCATCCACCGCAGCGAAAAGCCCGAGCGACCCGCCGAAAACGTGATCGAATCATTCGTGCAAGATGGGAGGAACCCACGGCAGACCCGTGGGTTCTTTCGTTTAACCAGGAGATCAAAATCATGACAGTGCGTACGATCCTTGCGATCTGTTCGACGGCGATTCTCGGCATCGGCATTGCCGTATGTGCCGATGCGCCGAAACCGGCGGTGCCGACGAAAGGCAGTGGCGGCGATGCGGAACTCGTCGAGAAAGTCATCGCGGTCCGCAAGGAGTATCAGGCGTCGATGATTGCCTTGAACGAATATTACATGAAGACCGGCGACAAGGAACGCGCCAAGTGGGTGCAAGAGGAATTGAAGGCGTACCACCTCGGCAACAAGCCGTCGTATCGCCTAGACATCTCCGATGTCCCACCGATTACGCTCGAAGCGAAGGCGAACATCAAGGAAGCGAACGACCTGTTCGTGCTCGCGTCGAGTTACAAAGGTAAAGGCTACGGTACCGAGTACACGCTCAACCAACGCCGCTCCGAAATCGTACTGCAAGAGATTTTGCAAAAGCACCCGACGAGCGACAAAATCGCCGACGTCGCCTACGAACTCGGCGACCTCTACGAGAGCAAAGCTTACAAGCAATACGATCGGGCCGCCGCCTACTTCGAGCGTGCCTACCAGTGGCGTAAAGGCACCCGCACCGATGCCCGCCTCCGTGCCGCGCGCCTGTACGACAAGCAATTAAACGAGCGATCGAAAGCCATCGAACTCTACCGCGACGTGCTCGCCCACGACACCGAACCAGAGCGAATCAAGGAATCCGAGAAGCGCCTCGCCGAGTTGACCGGCAATCGCAAGTAACCTGGGCGAGTAGAATGATTCCAATCGTGCCAGCCCGCTGCGCAAGCAAGGGTTTGGTTTTCAAATCATCGAGAGACTGCGTGGTGTTTCCTGTGGGTTTCCCTTGCTGGCGCAGCGGGCTGGCACGATGTACGGTTCTCGTTTGTAGGCGGTGTTATGGCTGCGGGTCGATTGAGCAAATACGCATTGTTTTCGATCGTTGCGGCAGTGTGTACCATCGGCATGAAATCGACCGCGTACGCGCTCACCGGCTCGGCGGGGTTGCTGTCCGATGCGCTCGAATCGGTCGTCAATCTCGTTGCCGCATTCACCGCCTACTTCTCCCTTTGGTATGCTGCCCGCCCCGCCGACGACAACCACGCTTACGGCCACGAGAAGATCGAGTTTTTCGCCAGTGGTATGGAAGGCTTGCTGATTCTGCTCGCCGGTGTTGCCGCAATTGCGTTTGCCGTCGAACGGCTATTTCATCCGAAGGAACTGAGTGCGGTCGAACTCGGCGTCGTCATCGCGCTGGCTGCTGCGGGGGTCAACTTCGCGGTGGGGCGGTTGCTCATTTCGGTTGGCCGGCGAGCGCATTCCATCGTGCTCGAATCCGATGGCGAACATCTCATGGCCGACGTTTACACAACGGTCGCCGTCGTCATCGGGCTGAGCATTGCGGCGATCACGAAGATACACGAAATCGATGCGTTACTCGCGATGGCGGTCGGCGTGCTCATCGGCTGGACTGGCTTCCGCCTCATCCGCCGTTCGGTTCACGGCCTCATGGATCATGCGCTCGAAGATGCGGAAATGAAGGCGTTGCGCGACCGCATTCAATCGGCGTTGCCCGCGAATGCCGACTATCACGCACTGCGAACCCGCCGTGCCGGACGGCGCACGTTCGCAGAGTTTCACTTGCTCGTATCTGGTGCGATGCCGGTTCGCGATGCGCACGCGGTGGCGCATAAAATTGAAGCGGACATTCGCACGCAGTTCCCGTTGATGACCGTGACGATTCACATCGAACCGATCGACGACCGGACTTCCTGGGAAGATGTCGAACTCGTTCCGCTCGACGACCCGCTACCGATGGGGTCGCCGAAATGAACCTGTTGCAATCGCTATCGCTCGACGATCCGACGGTGCAAACCGTGACGGCGGGGACGGCACTCATTGGCGCGGTCGGCGGCTTCGTCGGCACGTTCGCCGTGATTCGCCGACGGAGTCTTGAAGGCGATGCGGTGTCTCATGCGGCATTGCCCGGCGTGGCGATTGCGTTCTGTTTGGGTTCGCGTTCGCCGATCGGTTTGCAAATCGGCGGCGCGATTGCGGGCTGGTTCGCGCTCATGACTGTCAACGGGCTGTCACGCCGGAGCGTGTTGCCGTTCGATGCTGTCCTCGGTGGGGTGCTCGCGGTGTTCTTCGGCATCGGTCTGGCGACGATGCGTGCGATCCAACAGTACGTGCCTGGCGCGGCAAATCACGGTCTCGAACGCTACCTCTTCGGCCAAGCGGCAACGATGCGGATGGACGATCTCCACGCGATCGCGGGCTTCGGCCTGATTGCCGTCATCACGTTAATGCTACTTTGGAAGCAAGTGAAACTCGTGAGCTTCGACCCCGCGTATGCGGCGGTTCAGGGCATCCCGACGCGGTTCATCGATGGCGTGTTGGCGGCGCTCGTGGTTGGTGCGGTCGTGGTCGGGTTGCAAGCCGTCGGCGTCGTTCTGATGAGCGCGCTACTCGTTGCGCCGGCCGTGGCGGCACGCCAGTGGACGAACCGCCTCGGGCCGCTCAGCCTGCTCGCGGCAGGCATCGGCGCAATCTCAGGCATGGCCGGCACGCTGCTCAGCACCGCACTCAGCGACGAAACGCGAAGTGTCTCGACGGGGCCGACCATCGTACTTTGCGTGACGAGCATCGTCGTGGCGTCGATTCTGTTTTCACCGCGAAACGGGCTGTTTTCGCAAATCTTTCGTCGAAAGGTGCTCCCCACGTGATACCCGCTTGGGTGACACCGGCCCACGAAACGACCGCCGTCATGGTCGCCGTCGGGGCCGCCTGCGCTGTGCCGGGCGTCTTCCTCGTCCTTCGCAAAATGGTACTGATCGCCGACGCGATGAGCCACGTGTTGCTGTTGGGAATTGTGCTCGCGTATCTGCTGGCGAACGACGCCACTTCCGCATGGCTCTACGTCGGGGCGACCGCGTCCGGCGTGCTCACCGTGGCGCTCGTCGAGATGTTGCAGCGAACGAAACGCCTCAAGGAAGATGCCGCAATTTCGCTCGTATTCCCCGCGTTATTCAGCGTCGGCGTCATCCTCTCGACGCTCTATTTACGCAACACGCACCTCGACGCTGACCGCGTGTTGCTTGGCTCGGTGGAACTCGCGTTCCTCGATCGCTTCACGATTCGCGGCATCGACTGCGGCCCGCGTTCGTTCGTTGTGCTCAGCATCTGCTTTGTCGGGATGCTCGCGTTTACGATCGCGTTTTACAAGGAACTGAAGCTCTCCACGTTCGATGCGGGACTCGCCACGACGCTCGGTTTCGCACCCGCGGTCTTG
>JANXNT010000434.1 GCA_025353985.1 Limnoglobus sp. | reverse complement strand
CATCCACGGGTGCCGGGTGCGCCGGAAAGGACACTCGGATGACTGCCCGCGGTACGGTATGGCGTCGGAACGATGGGACGGCCGATCCGGCGGATGGCGCGACCGCAGCGACAGGGGATGCGGATAGCCCCCGCGGCGGGCCTGACCTGCCGCCGATAGCGATCGTGGGGCTCGCCTGCCTTTTCCCTCAGTCCGCCTCGCTGCAGCAGTACTGGGACAACATCGTGGGCGGGCGGGACTGCATCACCGATGTGCCGGCATCGCGCTGGCGCCTGGACGACTATTACGACCCCGACCCTGCCGCACCCGACAAGACCTACGCCCGGCGCGGGGGGTTCATCCCGGATGTCCCGTTCGATCCGGTGGCCTTCGGCATGCCGCCGAACATACTTGAGGTGACGGATTCGTCCCAGTTGCTGGGGCTCCTGGTCGCGAGGCAGGCGCTGGAGGACGCCGGTTATGCCGGACCCGGCGCGAAAGAGTTCGACCGCTCGCGCGCCGGCGGTAAATCCTAGGCTGTACGCAACGAAGGATACGGGCTTCTGGCGGAATTGAAACGAGAAGAAAACCGAGTCTATCGCATTCTTGAGTACCCCAGGAATACTACAATTATACTCCGGCGTGACCAATATATACGCTTCAGCTTCACCGATTTTGTTGTTCCACTGTTTAACCAGCGGGTCAGAAAATGTAGGGTCGGCGAAATTGCCGACCGAAGCGATGGTTTCCTGAAAAAATGGCAGCGGCCAGTCGCGCAAATCAAGCGTCTCGACTTCAAATGCTCCGTGAGATTCAATCATGGGTAGACGCCATCGACAAACCGAATCGGCGTTTCGCCCCTCGCGGGTACTTCCTACTATAACCTGAAGTTTCAGCATTTATTCGTCTCCCAGACCATTTCTATTGTTGACACGTCAACATGATGTATCGTCTGTGTTGACTTGTCAACAGCGTAGAGTCATTCTCGACTTATGGTAGGAGCGCTAACACGAGAGGAACTCAACACATGGCGCGGATTTCGCTTCATGGTCGAAGAGGCTAGCCTCGGAGTAAGTCGCGAACTCTCCGCCTTAACAGGGATGTCAGGCGGCCAGTTCGGGATCCTCACCATCTTGATTGAGGCGCCACGCCACTCGATGCGTCAGCAAGAACTGGCCGATGCTATGCGCTGGGATCGCACTAGGTTGTCGCACCAGCTCACAAGGATGCGAGATCGTGATTGGATCAACCGCGAAAAAGAAGGCAGAGGCATTACCTTGGTGGTACTAACGGACAAGGGTTGCCGGGCGCAGCACCTCGCAGCCCCAATGTTGGGCAAGATCGTGAGGGCGAGATTTTTCAGTCGCCTCACGCAGGCTCAGCTCGACGCGGTGGCCGAGATACGCACGGCACTCAGCACCGCAATCTAGGCTCAAGACTTATTGATTAATCCATAAAGCTACTGCTGCTGCGATGCAGATTGCCGAGAAGAACGTGTGAACGCATCGGTCATATCGGGTGTTGATTCGTCTCCAGTCTTTGAGTTTGACGACCATGTTTTCGATCTTATGTCACTGTCGGTAAAGCGACTTGTCATAGTCGATGTGTATTTTACGGTTCTTTCTTGAGGGGATGCAGTGAGCAATCCATTTGATGATCTCTGCGGTGCGAAACCAATCCGCGTCATATCCGCGGTCAGTAAGGAGCGATGC
>JANXNT010001324.1 GCA_025353985.1 Limnoglobus sp. | reverse complement strand
CGCGATCGTTCCCGTACCGAGTTTCGCCCAATCGGCGGATCCGTTTCGCCTCGTGGAACCCGCCGGTGCGGCAGGCGACAAGCCATCCACATGGACGCTCCACTTCCGCTACGCTCCGCCACGGATCCTGACCGTCGACCTGCCAAAAGTAGGCAAAAAGACGATCTGGTACATGGTCTATCAGGTGTACAACACGACACCGAACCCGCAATCGGTGACGTCGCTGCGAATGGAACTCGTTACCAAGGATCTGAACACCACGCACCTCGACGAGCCACAACCCGCGTTGTTCCGAGCGGTGGCTGCAATTGAAGACAAAGAGAAGGTTCTGAAGTTCCTTTCGACGATCGAGATCACGGAGAACCCAATCCCCGTAACGAAGCCCGACTCGTTCCCACGTTACGTTTCCGGACTCGCGATCTGGACCGATGTCCCCGAACGTGCCGCGAAAACCAACCAATTCAGCGTATATGTAAGCGGGCTATCCGATGGCCTGATTGCCGACCCCGCACCGAGTGGCGGGCAGATCGTGAAGATCAAAACGCTCCAACTCGACTTCTTCAAACCGACCGATACCGTCAAGCCCGGCATCGACGACATCAAGAACGAAGACAACAACGGCCTCGGCGGCGAGAAGTGGATCTACCGTGCCGCAAGCTTGCGAAAAGCGAAATAAGCTCACTTCGCAACGATTACGAACGATTCCTCCGCGATTTGCGTGAGGATGATTTGCCGGTGTTCGCTGCCGGTGAGTTTCAGTTTTCGCGTCACTTCATCGGGTTCCAACCGCGAGCCACGGTTCAGCAAGGTGATTCGCCCGACTTTGTGCTCGCGTAGCCATTCGTTGAGTTTGCGAATGTGGAACGGCATCACTTCGACAATCTCGTACCGCTTGGCGAACGGCGTATCGATAGCCGCATCGGACGTAACCAGCGCGATTCGCTCATCAAGCATCTGGCCAAACACTTTTTCGCACAAATTCGCTTCGAGTTCCGCACGAACGACGGTCGGATCGGGATCGTAGATGTATTGCAACGGCGGGCCGGACATCGGACGCTCGGGCAATTGCATTGCCGTAAACGTCTCGCCGCTTGGCAGCACGGTGGCACGCCGCAAGCAGGTTTTCCCATCCCGTAGCCACGCTACGCATTCTTTAAGTTCGCCGTTTAAAGACACGAATTCCATCTCAGCATCGAACGCTTCGAGTTCGGATCGGGGTATCCCCGGTGCCAGTTTGAACGCAAGCAACGGCACCCCCGCGAATCGCTTCGCAACTTCAAGCGGGTTCGGCTGGTAATCCCCGACCGCCAGGTATCGCCGCCCGGTGGAACGCCGCGACGGATCGCAGAAAACCGAATCGAATTCGCCTAAATTGTCAGACATCACATCCGCAACGATCACCTTTGCATTCGTTGCGCCGTTCGCGATCAGGTTCGCTTCCGCCATTCGGCTCCGCAACGGATCGAGTTCGAACGCAGAGAGCGTCGTTGCCACTTTTGCGAGCGCCAACGCATCGCCGCCGATGCCGCAACAAAGGTCCGCAACGCGCATCATTCCGCGAAAACGAGCCGCACGATGCTGTGCCACGATTTCACTCGACGATTGTTCGAGTGCCTCTTTGGTGAAGAACATTCGTGCCGCATTCTTAAACTTCGTCGCCGCTTTCTGGCGGAGGATCGCAGTTTCGAGTGCCGCTTTAGCAATGTCAACGGGGTAGCGTTTACGGAGTTTGTCGAAACACTGTAAGAAGCGCGCTTCGGTTGGCGAAAACGCCATCGCGACGGCCAGTGCGGTCTCACCGGAGGGCGTGCGGAGAAAATCGAAGGTACTCAGTTCCATCACTTTGAAGTATGGAAACGCCATCCGGACGTGTGTCGCGGTGACGGTTGGTAGGCATGGAGTGTGGGCGGAAATCGATCCGTTCTGTTGCAATCCGTTGCAGAGCCTGTGAGATCGGGATACAATTTCCACGTTCGCAGAATTCAGCACCATCTAAGGATGCGCTCGTGCAAATAAAGGTTTCCGCCCGTCACGGGCATCTGGACGCAGCCACACAAGAGAAGATTCGCGAAAAAGTGGAGAAACTCCTCCATTATTTCGAACGGGTCAGCCAGATCGAAGTCACCGTCGATCTGAGTGGGGACGAGAAGAAGGCCGAAATTCTTCTGAATGCGGAACACAAGCACGATTTCGTCGCGCACGCACACGCCCCTGATGTTTTGACTGCCGTGGCGGCCACAATCGACAAAATGAAAATTCAACTGAACCACTACAAAGAGAAGATTCAAGATCATCGCCGCGACCCGGCGCATGGTTCAATCGAAGGCAAGAAGAACGGAAAGACGGACGATCGGGATGCGAACGACGACGAGTGAGAAACGTGCGATTCGTTGCACCCGGAATCACCGATAGGAACGATGCTGATGCGAATGGCTCATTTTATCATTCGAGATGCCATCATCCCCGAATTGCGTGCGGCCTCGCGCGACGATGCGATTCGGGAAATGGTCGATGCCCTCCACGAAGCCGGTCAACTGCCGAACGCAGACTGCGATGACATCGTTCGTGCCGTGTTACGCCGCGAAACGCTCGGAACGACGGGTATCGGCCAAAACATTGCTATTCCTCACTCGCGTCACCCCGCCGTTGGGCAACTGATTGGGACGATCGCGATCAGCAAAAAAGGCGTCTCGTTCGATAGCGTCGATGGCGAACCGGTACACGTTCTCGTGCTGCTGATTTCCCCCCCGGATCGGCCTGGCGACCATTTGAGAGCACTTGAGAATGTCGTTCACTGTTTCCGCGACGAGCCGTTGGTGAAGGCACTCAAAGTTTCGACATCGCGCGATGAAATTTGGCGATTACTCGACGGCGGAAACGAGGCCGCACAATGACCGAAACGACTGGTACGAACGGCACGACTCACCCGACAACCGGGCCGCTTCGGCGCACGGTAACGGTCGTAAACCCATACGGGTTGCACATGCGCCCCGCCACCGATTTTGCCGAACTCGCCGTATCTGGGCCTTGCGATGTCGCCGTCTGGAAGGGCGATAAGCGTGCCAACGGCAAAAGTCTATGGGATCTGATCGGCCTGTGCGTCATGCAGCACAACGAAGTGATCCTCGAAGTCGATGGCGACGGCGCTCACGACGTGATTAACCGGCTAGCAGACATTCTCGCCCACCCCGGTTAACGTCAACGCGCACAACACACAAGTGACGATTTTCGACAGTGAACGGACTGCAACTTCGCGTTGCGGTGAATTCGAAGGGTCTGGCAGAGGCGAATGCAAACGAAGTATGGCGTTGCCGCATCCCCCGGCGTCGCAATTGGCTATGCTCTGGTGCTCGATACGGAAGGCGTTCGCATTCCGCGTCGCGTCGTGTCCAGTGTTGAAGTTCCACAGGAACTCCAGCGAGTCGCGTTAGCGATTCAGCATGTCGCGGAACAAGCGCGGCGACGTGAGCGCGAAGTCACCGCGAAACTCGGGCGCGATGCCGGGCGAATCTTCGCGGCACATGCCTTTCTGCTCGAAGATCAACTCCTCCGCTACGACATCGAAACGCTGATTCGGTCCGAAAATTACTCGGCAGAATATGCGGTCAGTCGGCATATGCGGTCGAAGGTCAAGATGCTCGACGAATCGGGCGTCGGCGAATTGGCCACACGCGGCAAAGCCGACATCATCGACCTCGAAAAGCAGCTACTTCACGACCTCCTCGGCGAAAAACGCGAATCGCTCGACAACATCACCGAATCGGTAATCGTTTTCGCGCACGATCTCACACCGAGCGAAACGGCACAATTCGACGCCAAGACGGTCATCGGTATCGCAACCGAAAGCGGCGGGCCGACGAGCCACACGGCAATCCTTGCTGGCGCGCTGAATATACCGGCCGTCGTTGCAGTCGGTAAGTTGCTGAACGATGTATCCGGCGGCGATCTCGTGATTGTCGATGGTGGCGAAGGCCTCATCATCATCGACCCGGACCGCGACACGATCCTGAAATACGAGGAACTCCGTCGCACGCAGTTGGCCGTCGGCGACCCGTACGAGTCGTTGAAGGACGCCGAGGCGATCACCAAGGACGGCACGAAAGTGCTGCTACTCGGTAACATCGAATTCCCGAGCGAAGCCCCGACCTGCCTCGAACGCGGCGCAGAGGGCGTTGGGCTTTACCGAACGGAATTTTTGTACGTCAACAAATCGACCGACCCGACTGAGGAAGAACATTTCGAGGCTTACAAGGAAGTACTTTCCGTAATGGGGCCAACGCGTCCAGTCGTCATTCGTACGCTCGATCTCGGTGCGGACAAGTTCACGCATGCAACGGGTACGAACGTTGAGAAGAATCCGTTTCTCGGGTTGCGTAGCGTTCGTTACTGCCTCGTGAACAAAACGCTATTCAAGACGCAGTTGCGCGCGATTTTGCGGGCGAGTATCTACGGCGACGTGCAGATTATGTTCCCGATGGTCAGTACCGTGATGGAGCTTCGCCAGTGCCGAAGCATCCTCCGCGAAGTCGAAGAAGATTTGGCAGAAGCAGGATTTGACTTCAAACGAGGTATCCCACTTGGTACCATGATCGAAGTACCATCTGCGGCGATCATGGCCGAC
>JANXNT010001250.1 GCA_025353985.1 Limnoglobus sp. | reverse complement strand
GCCGAGCAACAGGCACGACATGATGAGTGCGGCCGTCATCAGCAGCTTCTTCGTGTTCGAAATGCGGCCTTCCGGTTGCTTGGGATCGTCGCCCGTTCGACCGCGAACGTGCGCCATGACAGCCACGCCCGTTTCGAAGCCGGACAACCCGAGTGCCAGTTTCGGGAACAACAAGAGTGCCACCGCGATCATGCTGAAAATGCTGCCGCTCGCCACGCCGAGCGGGTTGTGTGGCAGATACCACTCGCCGTTCTGCAACCGGTGAATGTATTCGGTGAGTTTCGCCGGGTGTTCGTACAAGTAATGCAGGCTTCGGCCGATGACGAAGATGTTGAGCGCGATGTAGATGCCGACGATACCGACCGCGAGGCCGATGACTTCCTTGAAGCCACGCATGAACATCCCGCCGAGCAAGACGAGCAAACACATCGTCACGGCCATCTGTTGGCCAACCGCACCCTCAGCGGGGGGCCACGGCCAATTCGGATTTTCAATGAGGTGGACGGCGGCATCGGCGGCGGAAAGTGTCTTGGTAATCACGAAGTCCGTGGCGGCAAAACCGAGCAGGATCAGCACCATCACTTTGCCAGGCCAACCGGAAACGAGCTTCGCGAGCATCCCGATCGAGCCTTGGCCTTCGAACGATTTTTGCGCCACATATTTGTAAACTGGCAGTGCGCCGAACAGCGTGACGAAGATCAACACGACAGTCGCAATGGGCGCGAGCAGTCCGGCACTTTGCACGGCAATCGACGGTTGGTAGCCGAGCGTCGAGAAGTAATCGACGCCGGTGAGGCACATGACCCACAGCCAGAACGATTGGTGGGAAGCCTTCGCGTGCTTAGGTTCTGGAGTGGAATCAGCAAGTGTGGTCATGGATATTTTGTGTGCGAACCGCTCGCCGAATGCTCCGCCACGGGCCGAGCCGAACGGTGAGGGACAAGGCGACCGCCCGAGGGACGACCGGCCAGAAAACTAAGTTCTGTTATACGGGAACTGAGCAATTCCGTTCGCCGACTTATCGCCTGGCAGTTCCGAGTCGAATTCGAATGCACGGAAAAATCGACAAAACGGCAACTCGATTTCAACTGTGCCTGAAATTCGTATCATTTCCCTTTCGATTCTGGCACCCGACGATTCCCGGCATGAACGACACCAAAGCGGCGTGCGATCTTTTACTGCGAGTGACAACTCGAGCGCGATTGCTGCGCGGCCGCAAGATCCTGATCAAGCTCGGTGGCAGTGCGATGGAAGATCCCGTTGCCACGCGGGGCACGCTCGAATCGGTCGTGTCGTTACAAACTCTCGGTATACGCATCCTCCTCGTTCATGGCGGTGGCAAGCCGATTGATCGCGCGATGGCGGCGGCGGGATTGGTTCCGAAGAAAGTGGCAGGTCGGCGTTACACCGACGATGCCACGCTCGATATTGTCGTGCGAACTTTGTGTGAAGAAATCAATCCTTCGATCGTGGCGACGATTCGCGAACTCGGTGGTCGTGCCGAAGGCATCACCGCGAACCGTACGTTTCCGATTCACGGCG
>JANXNT010001236.1 GCA_025353985.1 Limnoglobus sp. | reverse complement strand
GAAGACCTCGTCGAATTCCACCCGGACCTCGTCGCAATCCTCGTTACGGGCTTCGCACAACAGGCGACGCCACTCGACGCGCTTCGTATGGGCGTTCGTGATTACCTGGATAAAAACCAAGACTTGAACCGCGAGACATTCCTCGCGGCCGTACGCAAGCAACTGCAAAAAATCATCCCGGCGAAACGGCAACGCGAACTCGATAAGAGCCTGTCGGCGTTCCGCGAATCGATCGGTACGATCTTGCCGCTCGTGCGCGGGTCTGCGGCACTCAACGACCCCGTGCCATTGCCCGAAGCCGTCCGCACGCTGTTCCGATTTCTGTTGCGGGAAACCGAAGCCCCGGATGGCGTGTTGCTCGTTCGGCACGCCGCCAGCGATGGCACGCAGACGACCACCGCCTACGACCCCGCAGGCAAATCGATCCCCGTTCCCGAAGTGCCGTTCCACAAATCGCTCGCGGCTAGCGTCGTCAGTTTCCAAGAACCGTGCATCATGAACGACATCGTCGCGAGCAGTTCCAGCTCGATCGAACTGATGCCGTTCGAGAAGAACCGCCGCTCGATTCTCGCCGCCCCGCTGCGCGTCGGGCCGGGGGTTCACGTCATTTTAGAGCTTTTCGACAAGCCCGAATTCACCGATGTCGATCGCCGCAAGACCGCCATCGCGGCCGAACTCGGCGCGGAACTTTTGCGGCACGCCCTCGCCGAACGGCAAACGCACCGCATGTTGTTCGACGCCGTCGAGGCCGCAATGAAGGCGAGCCACGAAGTGTCGTCGTTGCTCGTCGATCCGACGGCGGATCGCAGCGCGCCGTCCGAATCGGTTCTCGAATCGCTCAAGCGCGGCATGGATGCGAACTCGAACGCGGTCATCGATTCGGACACGGGATTGAAACTCGTCGAGGCGGTTCGCGTGCTGGCCGTGCGGCATGGCCCCGAGGCCGTTCACCACTGCGTTCGCATGGTACAAAGCCTGCGCGAACTGCTCGACGGCATGACGGGGGCCGACTAACCCGTGACGAACCCGACCGTCTTCGACGAAATTTTCGGCCTGTTAACGCCCGACCGGTTGCTACACGATCCGCGTGCCACCGGCGAAGGCGTGACGGTTGCCGTCATCGATTCGGGTATCGAGCGATCGTTGCTCGAAGACAAATTCGCCAAGCTCGGCACGCCGATCCGTCGCATCGAAGGGGCCGTCTTTCACGGCGCAAACCCGACGCCACTGCCATACGATGGCCATCAGTCGTCCCCGCACGGCACGACGGTGGCAGACATCATTCTCACGCTTGCGCCGCAGGTGAATTTGTACACCGCCGACGTCTTCGGGCCGCAGGGCAACTGCGAAGTCGAAACGGTGATCGCCGCACTGCGACACGCGATTGATGTGTGGAAAGTGAAAGTCGTAAACCTGTCGCTCGGGGTGCCCGAACACAAACTGCAACAGTTTCCGAAACGCCAACAATTGTTGAAGGCAATCGAAGAGGCGTACTTCCGCGATGTGCTCGTTTTCGCGGCGGCGCACAACGAACATCCCGTCACCCGCAGTTACCCGGCGGCCTTTTCGCCACCGTTAATTTCCGTCGACAAAGCGATCTTCGAGGACCCGCTCCACTTCGCGTATCAACTCCGCGACCACATCGAATTTCAAGCGCACGGCCGCGGCTACCTCGGCCCGTTCGCTCGCGAACCCGCAACCAGTTGGGCCACGCCGCACCTCGCCGGTATCGCCGCGCGTTTACTATCGTTGAAGCCCGACCTGAAACCGTTCGAGATTAAAACCGTGCTGTACTGGATGTTCCGTGCGGAAGCGAGAAAGAAGTGAAAATGACTCGATTCGAACAAACACTCAGCGTGGCTTGATGACCATCGGTGCTTTGGCGATTTCGGGTGATTGGGCACGTGCGGTGCCGCCCGCTTTTGGTGCATCGACAACGGCGGCGACTTGGACTTTGTCACCGTCTTTGGCAATGGCGAACGCACTATCGCCGTCGGCCCATTTCAGGTCGCCGGTGTAAAGCGTTTTCCCGAACAGACCCGATTCCACGACGACAATCGTCTTTGTGCCTGCTTTCGGCTGAAATTCACGAAGTGTCTCGCCCGCCGCAAGTTTGACCGGCTTGCATTTCCGAACGACGCCATTCACGACGACCGTTTCCTGAACCGTTACCGATCCAGTCGTATCATTTTTAACGGTTACCCAGCCAGCGATAGCAATCGGTGCGAAAGCCGTCATGGCAATGACGGCGAGCAAAGGGATCGTTCGTGAAAAAAGGGCCATGGGACACCGTTACGAGTGACGCGCTGCACACGCGGATACCCACAAGATGCAGCCACATCGCGAACTTGCGCGCCTTTTGGAAAAGAAAGCTATTCGCACGCGATCGTTGCGAGTATTATATTTCTTACCTGCCTACCGATGGCCACGCCATCCGCGCCGATACTTCGCCACCCGCCGATTCAGAAGGAAGCCCACATGCTATCCGTACTCGGACAATCTCGCCGTGAGTTTCTTAAAGTCGGCGCTCTCGGTTTAGGCGGGTTATCGCTGCCAGGGTTGTTGCGGGCGGAACAGGCATCGGGGGTCGGACGGTCGCACAAAGCCGTCATTATGATCTACATGGTCGGCGCGCCACCGCACCAAGACATGTACGACCTGAAAATGGATGCCCCATCGGAGATTCGCGGCGAATTCAAGCCGATCAATACGAAAGTGCCCGGCATCCAAATCTGCGAGCATCTGCCGAAAATCGCCTCGATCATGGACAAAGTCATCCCGCTACGCTCGGTCTACGGGTCGCCGAGTGGCGATCACGACTCGTTCATTTGCTACACTGGCCGCACGGTTCAAAAACAGGCTCCGGGCGGTTGGCCGTCGATCGGCGCGACGGTGTCGAAACTGCTCGGTTCGACGAACAAATCGGTGCCGCCGTTCTTTGGCCTCGCACCCGATTCGGGGCATCCGCCGTACGGATCGCCGGGCCACCCCGGATTTCTCGGTATCGCGAACGGGGCGTTCCGCCCATCGGGGCCGATTAGCCGAAACATGGTGCTGAACTCCAGCAACGCGGTGAACCTCACGGACCGTGCCGAATTGCTGAGGGTCTTCGACCGCATCCGGCGCGACATCGACGGCAAAGGCACGTTCGACGGCATGGATGCACTCCATCGCCAGTCGCTTGAAATTCTCACGTCGAGCAAGATGGTCGAAGCGCTCGATCTTTCAAAAGAGCCGTTGGTCGTCCGCGAACGCTACGGCAAAGGCGACTCGAAAAACTACGGCGACGGCGCACCGCGGAACCTCGAACATTTCCTGATGGCGCGCCGCTTGGTCGAAGCCGGGGCGCGGGTGGTGACGTTGAACTTCGGGCGATGGGACTTCCACAGTAGCAATTTCAGCGAGTGCAAGAACACGCACTTCCCGTGGTTCGATCATGGAATGCACGCGCTGATCTCGGATTTGCACGACCGCGGACTCGATCAAGATGTCGCAGTCGTGGCGTGGGGCGAGTTCGGCCGTACGCCGCAAATAAACAAGGACGGCGGCCGCGATCACTGGCCACAAGTCGGTGGCGGGCTGATCGCGGGCGGCGGCTTCCGCACGGGTCAAGTCATCGGCGGAACGGATCGCAACGGCGGCACCATCACGAAACGCCCCGTCCACTTCGGCGAAGTCCACGCCTCGCTCTACCACCACTTCGGCATCGACCCACACGCCGTGACGCTGACCGATCTCTCCGGGCGGCCAAACTTCCTGGTCGACGACTGGAAGGCCATGCCCGAACTGATTTGATGTGTGAGAGGGGTACGAATCGGGCAAACAGATTCTCGTGTATTTCGTAGCGGAAGTTGTGAGACTTCTGACGCGGTGACTTCACGCGTCCCGAAGTCGCCACCGATTCGCTCATCACTTTCACCCGAAAAAAGACGATGTAACCGCCCGATCCCATTTGCCCGTAAGTGCATCATCCACACCAAATCTCAAAGTCAAAAAGTTTTCGCTGAATTGACGCAAGTCGACTTTTGCACACTGTCATGGACGTACCCAAAAGTGCGCGCAAATGACACAGAAAAGGCGCGCAATGACATAGAAAAGGCGCGCCCGGTCGATTTTTGGTCGCATAGTGACGCGAAACGGTCGGTATTTACAGCGAGAGTGGATCGAATGATCCTCGACGTAACCCGCAACAAGAGTGTGAGTTACGACAAACTGCCCAGAAATGAATCGGTAATTTGCGATCGAAAAATGGCATATTGAGACGAAAAAACACCCCAAAACATGGTTTTAGAGTGTTCGCAATTCGCACTTACGTCAATTATGAGTGTCCAAAATCGCGCCGATTGGAGCCCCGCAGCCGTGATTACTGAGCTTTTCGAACGGTATATCGATGGACTCGCGTCGTACCATCTTTGACGAATAAGCCGACGCCGCCGCTCAGTGTGGTGGGGTCGCCAATCATCGTCGGAACTTCTGTTGCGATGGTGTCAGCATCCACTTTGGGCATTTGCACGCCGTCGATATTCGCTGTCCAACTCGTGGAGTCGATTATCACGCGAATCTTGCGAGTGTGAAAGCCGCGTGTCGGTTCACCCATCGGTATTGTCATCGACCCCTTGAGGAAGATGTATTCCATACCGGGCCAAGATTCCCGATTCGATTCCCAGTGTTGGATGAGCCGAATCGTGCCGACACACGACGGCCGCGGATGGAGTTGTTCGCAAAAATCGGCGGTGATTCCTTGCGAGTACCAAATGGTCTCTTTGCACTCGCGTCGAATCGCGACGGCTACGCCCGTGGAGTTCGCACCGGAGTCGTGGATTTGTTGCAGTTCCGCATCGATTTGCCAACGTCCTTCTGGCAGTCCCGGTAATAATTCAACGAGACAGTAACGATTCGCTTCGACGCGGAAACCGGCACCCTCTTTGAAAAGGGCTTTCCCGACGTTCGGAACGACGATGCGATAGTGCGGAAGTTTCTGATCCTCAACCAGTGTGACGACTTTGCCATCGCGTAAATCGCGGTAGCAGCGACTGACAAAGTCGGGATCGAAATCGGTTTTGACAACTGGAAACGAATCGACCAATCGCTGCGATGGTTTCTCCACCGCTGCGTTGTAGGGCACCAGATTCAAGCAGGCCCTAGTGACAACTGCGATCAGGATTGTCGACGCGATCGCCAACCCGATACGTGCTTTCTTCGAAGCGTTCTGGAGTGCATCGGATAGCTCTTTCGCGGATCGAAACCGTTCACTAGGTTGCAAGCGAAGGCATCGATCGATCACACGACCGAGTGGAGTATTCCCGGCATACACGTAAGGTGCTGAGTAGCCGTTGGGGAACGGGTTGCGACCGGTCAGCAGTTCGTAGCCAACAACGCCAATCGACCAGACATCCGAGGCAACGGTAACGACTCCGTAAGTCGAGTCGCGGTGTTCCGGTGCCATGTATTTCGGCGTTCCCGGGTGGTTTCCTTCGTTGGTTAACGCCTGAATTTCCGGGTTCGTGTCAGCTTGCGCCTTGGTGGTGGTAGATTCAAGTTCCAATGGGTCGCGCGTGGCCCATTTCGCCAGTCCGAAGTCGGCGATGAACGGTTCGTTCGTTTCCGATAGAAGAATGTTGTTCGGCTTGATGTCTCGATGCAAGATGTCATTTGCGTGCGCATGGGCGACGGCGAGCGAGATTTTCCTCAAAAGTTCGATGATCGCCTTCGGGTTTTTGTTTGAGAACCGCGTGTGATGTTGTGCCAGAGTTCCGCCTTCGATGTATTTCATGACGAGATAGGGTTGGTCGAGATGGACCCCCGAGTCGTAAACGGGCACGATGTTCGGGTGGTCGAGATGCCCGATAACGCGGCGTTCCCGCAAGAAGCGTTCGACCAAACGGGCATCGTCGTATTGCGGCAGAATTCGTTTGATGGCGACTAACCGGTGCAGATCGGTATCCCAGCCGAGGTAAACAACACCCATGCCACCGTTACCGAGTTCTTTTCGAATCATGTAGCGACCGATCATCGCGGGAAAAGTGGGTGGACTCACTGCTACAGGGCCAGCCGTCATGCCGAAAAGATTTTCGCACGCGGTAATCAGGCGAATTTCTTCCGCGAGTTGTGCTTCGAGTTCTTTGTCGTCTGGGCAGAGCGTTTTCGCATCGACAATTTTGCCGCTCGCGCGTAGCTCATCCCACTTGAGGATCAGTTCGCTTAGCCGGTCCATATCAACTCCGTGAATGGGAAGAACCACGGAATGCGCGGATGACGCTGTAACACAACACTACTGTCAATTAGTCACTCAGAATGGATTTTTATTTTCGTACTGCCTCATGAACTTCAATCGGGCCTGGAGCCAATGTCTTGTCAGTGTTCTGAGCGGCCAATCGAGGTATTTCGCCGCATCGACTTGGGACATGCCGTGATAGTACAGCAAGTCGAAGAGTTGCCGTTCTCGTTCAGGAAACTGTGCGATTCGGTCGTGAACTTCGCGCCACGTGGCCAACATGGCGGGATCTTCGGTTTCGAAATCCGAATCCTGAAGTTCGGAATGACTGCCGTCATCCGTAGTGGGAATGAGTGGCGTGCGAATCATCGACAGTAACTCCCAACGAATGTGCCTCGCGGCCAGTCGCAAGAAATCGGGGGTGCTGTTGAGCGGGATTTTCCGGAGCGCTTTCAGCAACCGAATCTGGCCTTGCTGCAAGAGGTCATTTGCCTCGATTCGCGTTCTCGCCTTGGGAAATTGATGGAGCATCGATTTCGCGATGAGAAAAAGCTGGGATTGGCATCGCTCAAAAATCAGGTTCTCGACGAAATGATCGCCCAGACGATACTGTTCGAGAAGACCAGTAATGCACGATCCGGTATCAGTTTCGATCATGGGAGTGTCGAATTTGGGTGGATAGAATCGTTTTGTACAATCTAGCCGAAATAATTACTACCGACAACTCAATTCGTTGGTAAAAATACGATTTCGTGTCTGAAATCCGCTTTTCGTTGGCTTGTTTTCGCGTTGTAATATGGACATTTCTCGAATAGGCACCGAAAATGGATCCAGCCATACGTTGGCAATTGCACGGAAACCTACTGAATCTTCAGCGATTGCACCCAGTTTGCGTCGGAGCGGATGTCGGCTTCGGACATGCCACCGGAACGGTGGATTTCGGCTTTCGCCATGCGACCGCTCGTCATATCGAGAGCCATTACTTCGATTCGCCCGTTCGCGTTCACGCCGCAACGCACTTGCACGGGTGCGCCTTTGGCCATGCCTTCCGTAAGGCCGTCGATCCAGCATTCGCCTACGGGAATGCACGCCGCCGACTGGTTCGCTTCCCCTTGCAAAATGCGCACGCGCACGCGGGT
Organism: Limnoglobus sp.; assembly: GCA_025353985.1. Classification (GTDB taxonomy): domain Bacteria; phylum Planctomycetota; class Planctomycetia; order Gemmatales; family Gemmataceae; genus Limnoglobus. The sequence continues at coordinate 52 of JANXNT010001236.1, read as the reverse complement.
CTGGCCGTTCTTCGCGGTGAAGTAAACGCGGTTTGACGCGGCGGGCAGTTGC
>JANXNT010000417.1 GCA_025353985.1 Limnoglobus sp. | reverse complement strand
GCGGTACGGGTCGATCGGCGGGTTCGTCACTTCCGCGAAAGTCTGCTGGCAGTATTTGAACAGCGTCGGATGGAACACCGAGAAGATCGTCAACACGCGGTCGAAGCCCATGCTCGACAACGGTTCTTTTTTCAGCTTCGCCATGTCTTTCACGAACACCGCACGCTCGAAGTCCCAACCTGCCGCTTGCAGCAGGTGGTCGAGCGTCCAGTTTTGTTCGACGAGCATCGCACCCACGACGTCTTCCACTTGCCGCGTGAAGTCGAAGCCTTCAGTAATCACGACTTGGCGAATGTTCAGATCGTGAATGTCGCCGAGTTCTTTTTGGGCTTCGACGACGACGCGGTCCATGATTTTTCGGCTATCGAGCCGCGTGCCGGTCGTCGTGTCGAGGGCGATCATCTCGCCGGGCTGCAACTGGCCACTCGCAACGATGGTGAGCGGGTCTAGCCCGAACACGCCCGACTCCGAACCGATGTACAACCAACCGCGTTTGTCCGAACACCAACGCACGGGTCGCAAGCCCATTCGGTCGACTTGGCCGATGAGAATATCGCCGTCGGTACTGAGAATTCCAGCAGGGCCGTCCCACGCGCACAGGCTGCCGTACGTGCGGCGGCAGTACGTGAACAACTGGAATGCATCTTGTCCCCAGACGTCGGCTTCGGTGTCCCACACGGGCGGGATCGAAAGCCGTAACGCGCGCAGCAAGCTCCAGTTTTCTTCGAGGTGCAGATACTCCACCCATTCGTCGAGACTCGCCGAGTCGCTCATCTTCGGGCTGAGCAATTCGCCGCCAGTGGGTTGTGGGCTGAGGCTACGCGAGAACGCCTGAACCGCGTTACGGTTCGTACGGACCGTGTTGATTTCGCCGTTGTGGCTCGAATACCGGAACGGCTGCGCGAGGTTCCAGTTCGGGAACGTGTTCGTCGAGTAGCGACGGTGGAAAATCGCGATCCCCGCCTCGAACCCCGGCGCTTGCATGTCCGGGTAAAAGTCGACGAAGTGATGGCTCGTCAGCAATCCCTTGTAGCTGATGAGCTTCGCCGACAGCGAGTTGATGTAGACTTCGAGGCCTTCCTTACGGAACTGATCGCGAAGTATTAGGCGCTGACGATACAGCCAGCGTTCGGCATCGTCGGGGCTGCCGTTAAGCCGAAGCAGAACCTGCTCGATGATCGTCGGCCGCGTTTCTCGCGCCTTCGTGGGCAGAATATCGTCGTTCGTGGGAACGGTACGGAAGCCCATGAACTGCGCGGAACCGCCGGAGAGCGCCACGCGGATGAGTTCGCGCGCACGGGTAATTTGTGCGGGATTCGCACCATGAATGAAATACGAGCCGATCGCAATCCGATCGACCGGTTTCAGCGTCTTCGTGTGGTCGAGGCCGAGGCGCTTCGCTTCTTCGTGGAAAAACGCTTGCGGAATCTGGCAGGTGAGGCCCGCACCGTCGCCCGCATCGCCGCATACGCCGCCACGGTGCTCGAGCGCTTTTAAGGCTTGTAGCGCTTTCTGCACCACTTCGGGGTTCGGCTTCCCATCTTTCGCGGCGACGCCGCCGATGCCGCACGCATCGTGCCCGACATCGTCTGTGTAAAGAAGTTCGCCGCTGCGCACGAGTGCTAAGCCGTCGATCATCCCTGTGCTCTTCACGTTGAGGTACCGAGTGAGGTATTCGTTCCCAATATTAATCGTAACATCGCTCATTATAACGACAAGAGGCGTGGCCCGTCGCTGGATTCTATCGAATCCGATGCCCGTCAAAATCGATTCGTGAGCATTCGGTGAACTGCGCGAAAAATCCGCCAGAGTCTTGCAACGGATAATTTTAGTCGTTACAACACGATAAATGCGGGTCATTGCGGTGACGCTCGATCACCTCGCCCGACTCCGTCGCGTAACTCTTATACATTCCCGAGCAGTACGCGACGATAAATACGACGTTCTGAAAGGATCGCTGCAATGGACTTTCTTAATAGCTGGGCGTTCATGGGCATCATGGCTGTACTGCTCATCGCTTTGATCGCGTTTTACTTCATCCAAAAGAACAAGCAAAATGATGACTGACCCGACAACCAAAGACAGAACTCCCTCAGCTTGCGCGTCGGGCTAACAATCCAATCTTGTTAGCCCAACGCGACATCGAGGGTTGAATAGTCATGTTTCCATTGCACCCACCCAATTCTTGTAATTCAAAACGTTTTCGACGATTTGACGTAAGTCGGAATTCACTGTGTGTCGCAAAGTGTCGCGAAATGACTCAGAAAGTGCGCGCAATGACATAGAAAAGGCGCGCGCGGTCGATTTTTGGTCGCATACGGTCGATTTTCGGTCGGTATTTGCGCCGGTTCTCGAATCGCGATCATTCGACATAACCCACGATCCGAGTTCCAGTTGCGGCAGACGGATCCGCAATTTGCGATCAAAAAAGCGACTTTTTGGGCCTCAAAAACCGAAAAAACACCCGAAAAACCGGTTTTTGAGCCTCCGCA
>JANXNT010000416.1 GCA_025353985.1 Limnoglobus sp. | reverse complement strand
CGAGCCACTTGCCATCCGCGCTACAAGCGATCATCGCGGCGGAACTCGGCGAGACGGCACAAACCGTGCCCTTCAGTCGGAAATCGACTGCCGCTTCGGTCTCCAGAACGGCCGAGCGCAGTTCGACCAAATCCTTGAGCGTCGTGTTCACCTTCGCCGCCGCTGTCAACTCTTCGCGGGCCTCCCACGTCCAGCCCGCCTTCGGTAGCGCGATCCGCCGTAACACGCGATTGAAGTTCGCAAAATACTCCTGTGTCGCTGCGGCACGTTCGGCCGATTCGCGTGCGTTTTGCTCTTCCTGTCGAAGGCCCGATTCCGCACGAACTTGTTGACGGTACGACCAAAGCACCGGCGGCACGATGATGCACATCAGCAGCAACAGGGCCGTCAGTGCTGTGAGTGCGGGGTGGCGGGCGCACTTCCGCCAGAAGCGTTCGGCCCAACTCGTCGGGCGAACGGTGATCGTTTGACCGCCGAGATACGCACGCAGATCGTCGGCCAACGCCGCGGCCGTGGCGTAACGCTGCGACGGTTCCTTTTTCAGACAGTGCATGCAGATCGTTTCGAGATCGCGCGGCGTCTGTACGATCGTGCTGCGAATGCGATCCGGGTCGCGTTCGATGACGAGTTTCATCGTTAACAAGCTGGTTTCGGCACGAAATGGCGGCTGGCCCGTCAGCAATTCGTAGAGAATGACACCGAGCGAATAGACATCGGACGAAGTGCCAATCTCGCGTGTCCGCCCTGCCGCTTGCTCCGGACTCATATAAGCAGGCGTGCCCATGACCGAGCCGGATTCGGTGAAGTCCGCGTTGCCGTGCTTCGCCAGCCCGAAGTCGGTGATCTTCGGCGTACCATTCGACGTGAGCAGAATATTCGCAGGCTTCAGGTCGCGGTGGACGATGCCCTTCGCGTGTGCAGCGGCCATCCCTTCGGCGAGCAACAGCACGAACTTCGCTGCCGCATCGGCCGTAAATTTGGCACCCTTCTTGATCTTTTCGGCGAGGTTGCCACCGTCGACATATTCGAGCGCAAAGTACGGTTGACCTTCGTGTTGGCCGAAGCCGTACACCTGCACGACATTCGGGTGTTGGAGCATCCCGATGACTTCGGCTTCTATGAGAAAGCGTGCTTGCAAAACGGTATCGGTGTACTGCCCGCCGAGGATCATCTTCACCGCCGCGAGACGACCGAGGTTCGTATCGCGAGCTTTGTAAACGACGCCATTGCCACCGCGACCGAGTTCCTCGAACAGTTCGTAACCGGGTGGTGAACTGAGCGGCACGAAACCAATCTTCAACTCGGTCGTGTGCTTAAGGGTACCGTCCGGCGAGGCCCCACCTGCAACGGTCGTGTTGGATATGGTCGCATCGGGCGTACTCACGGCGCGACCTCTTGAGACATTTCGAATGAACGATGATCCGAGTCGCTGACAGTCTCACGAATACTATAACCGAATTCTCATCAAAAGTCGGTAGCTATTGTAAGCTTGCAACCGTTGCGTCATACTTTATGGCCGAGCGGTGAAACGATTCGATGGACTTTGCGACTTACGTAGCCCTGTCTCGCAAGCCCCAGGTCGCGTCCGCGCACCTGGGGTACGTGCAAAATTCAACCGACTCCCTCGCTAGCGCGTCGGGCTAACAAGATCGGAATTGTCTAATCTTGTAACCCGACATCGCCGCGATTCGAACCGTGGCGCGTGATTCGTGGCTCACTTTGGTTCTTGCGGATATCGGCTCGATGTCTCACCGATTCGCCGTAACATAACGCGAGCGAATACACTCCTCTCCGGGAGGTCGTGGGTATGAAAGTAGTGCTTCTCGAAGGCGATGGCATTGGGCCGGAAGTCACGTCGGCAGCGTGCCGGGTGGTTGCGGCGGCGGGTGTGGCCGTCGATTGGATTCGCGCGGATGCGGGGCTGAACGCGGCCGAAACGCATGGCGACCCACTCCCCGAAGTTACGCTCGATCTCATCCGTCAGCATCGCGTCGCGCTCAAGGGGCCGTGTACCACGCCGGTGGGCAAAGGCTATCGCTCGATCAACGTGCGGTTGCGGAAGGGACTCGATCTTTACGCCAGTGTCCGCCCCGTAAAAACGATCCCCGGCGTCAAGGTTCCGTACGAGAAGGTCGACCTGATCGTCGTTCGCGAAAACACCGAAGGCTTGTACGCCGGGTTGGAACACCAAGTCATCCCCGGCGTCATCGAAAGCCTCCGCGTGATTACGAAACCGGCGTGCGAGCGGATCGTTCGCTATGCCTTCGACTATGCGCGAACCGCAGGTCGGAAGCGCGTGACATTTTGCCACAAGGCCGATGTGATGCGGCTTTCGGATGGCCTGTTTCTCGAATGCGCACGGGCGGTGGCCGAGGAATATCCGTTCATCGCGTTCGACGAAAAGCCGATCGATAATCTCTGCCTCGAGTTAGCATTGGACCCGTCGCCGTTCGATGTGCTCGTGATGGAAAACCTGTTCGGCGACGTGATTTCGGACTTATGCGCCGGCCTCGTCGGTGGCCTCGGCGTCGTACCGGGTGCGAATCTCGGTTCGCGCTACGCCGTGTTTGAAGCCGTCCACGGGAGCGCGCCGGACATTGCGGGGCAAGGCATCGCGAACCCGACCGCCGTCATTCGCAGTGCGGCGATGATGCTCGATTACGTGGGCGAACGTGCCGCCGCAGCACGTATCGAACTCGCCGTCGCCAGGACATTACAAGCCGGTCACGGCCTCACGAAAGACCTGGGCGGCACCGGCAACACGCAGACGATCACCGATGAAATCATCAAACACCTGGGTGCCTGAAATTCTGCTGCGTCAGAAGTCTCACGACTTCCGCTACAATTCGCAGAGTGATTCTGACGTAGTCGAAGTCGTGAGACTTCGGGACGCGAGAAGTCAATGCGTCAGAAGTCTCACGACTTCCGCTACAAATGATTGTGGAGTTTCCATTTGACGCCGATCGTACCAAACCGGTTTCTCGTGCGGCTTTGCCATCCGTGCGAATATTGCAAAGCGATGCCGTTGGGCGACGACGACGATGGCATCGTCGATCTGCCAGAGTCTGCACGCATCGAGACGTTTGCGGAACTCGACAATGTGGCTCGCATCGGCGATGTGCGGCTCGCGTGGAACGAGTTCGGCATCGGCGTGCAAGTGACGGTCACGGGCAAGGAACAGGAGCCGCAAGGCGACATCGACCGGCCGAAAACCTCCGATGGATTTACGCTCTGGATCGATACCCGCGACGCACGCAGCAGCCACCGCGCGACGCGATATTGCCATCAGTTTCATTTTCTGCCGAGTGGCGGTGGCACGGAGAAGGAAGAACCCGCATTCGCGCAATCGAAGATTAACCGCGCACTGCAAGACGCCCCGTTGTGCAGCACCACCGATGTGCAGTTTCGCAGCCACACGCTAAAAGGCGGCTACCGGCTGGAGGCCTTTTTGCCCATCGGTGCGCTTACCGGCTACGACCCCGAACAACACCCGCGCCTCGGCTTCTACTTCGCCCTACGCGACCGCGAACGCGGCGACGAGTTCCTGAGTGTCAACACCGATTTCCCATTCAGCGACGACCCGTCGCTGTGGGCCGTGCTGGAACTCACACGATAGCGTCCAGACAGGATTAACACGATGGAACAGGATTCAGAAATAGAGCGGAGTAAAAATCTTTTCATTTTTCTCATCGTGTAAATCCTGCAAATCCTGTCCGTTCGTTTTTGGCAATCGTCAGTAAATTCGGACAGGATTAACACGATGGAACAGGATTCAGAATTCAGAATTAGAGCGGAATAAAATTCAGGCTCATCCGACAAGTGCGTACTCGGCTTTGTGGATTGCGTAGATGCGTAACTCGAAAAACTCCTGGTCGCGGTAGCCGTAGGCTTGCC
>JANXNT010001155.1 GCA_025353985.1 Limnoglobus sp. | reverse complement strand
GACCGGTTACGACAAACTTCCGGAGTCGCTGTTATCGCAAGAAATGCCGACGCCGAAGGGCAATCCATCGCTCGAATGCGAAGAGTACACGCGCGATATTTTGGTGCAACTCGGGTTGTTCGAAGCCGTGACCTACTCACTGAGTTCGATGGAAGCGGAAACGAAACTCGGGCTGCCCGCGGAGAAATCGGGCTTTGTGAATGTCGTCAATCCGCTCTCGCCAGAACGCGCTGCGATGCGCCGGACGCTGTTGCCAGGATTGCTAGCGGTGGCACAACGCAACCTCGAATCGAACCCGCGCGTGGCAATGTTCGAACTCGGCCCCGTGTACATTCCGATGGCGAACGCACTGCCCGACGAACCGCGTCGGGTGGCCATCGTGTTATGCGGCCGCCGGACCGCCGCGACGTGGGACGACCCGCAAAGTGTCAAGCCGGTGTCATTCGATTTCTACGACCTGAAAGGCATCGTCGATTCGCTGACGGCCGACCTGCACCTCGTTGGCGTGACGTGTCGCGGCGCGAAAACGATTCCGCACTTGCACCCCGGCAAGGCGGCCGAACTCGTGTTCGGCGGCAAGGTCGTTGGCACGCTCGGCGAACTGCACCCGAAAGTCGCGATGGCGTTCGGCTTCACCGATAAGACCGTGCAAGTGGCCGAACTCGATTTCGAGGCCATCCTCGCAGCGATGCCGACGCGAAATGCCTACCGGCCATTCAGCACGCACCCGCCTGCCAAGCGCGATGTGGCGCTGATCGTCTCCGCAGAAACGACCGTCGATGCGGTACGTGCGGAGCTACTCGCGGGTGGCGGCGATCTGCTGAGCGATGCGACATTGTTCGATGTCTACACTGGCGACCGCATCCCCGCCGGTACGAAATCGCTCGCGTTCGCACTGACGTATCAAGCACCGGATCGCACGCTTGGCGAGAAGGAAATCGAGAAGGCCCATCAGAAGATCGAAGGACGCCTTCGGCACATGCTAAAGGCCCAGATTCGCGGCAAAGACGATGTGTAATAAACTGGATTTCAAGCGAATGAAGCGAGCCACCGACGCAGATAGTCGGTGAGTTTCTCGCGTTCGTTGTCGCTGAGTTCGGGCAACGAGGCATCGGCTTCGGCAAACCGTGTCGCCGTGGCGGCGTTGATCGTGTGGCGACCGCGCGTGGTGAGAATCACCACGACGCCACGGCGATCCGTCGGGTCCGATTTCCGCGCGATCCAACCGGCTTCTTCGAGGCGATCCAGTCGGTTCGTCATCCCGCCCGTCGAGAGCATCACGTTCGCACATAACATGGTCGGGTTCATGCCACCGAGCGGTTCGTGCCGACGGAGCGTCGCAAGAATGTCGAACTGGCCGAGCGTGAGGCCGTGCGGTTTGAGCGCAAGTTCGACGCTGCGTTCGAGGTGCCGTGCGAGCACGATGACGCGACCGACGAGGCCGAGCGGCGACGGGTCGAGGTCGGGCCGGACCGCGAGCCAGTCGTCCATCATGCTGTCGATCGAATCGGGTTCACGCGCCATGAAAAGTAGCTTAGGGTAAAGTCTCTTCACGTCAAGATTCTTGACGGGAAGCAATCGACTGGATAAAGTAGCGACGACGCTTACTGAAAGTCCGAACTCCCCGAAAGGTTTTCCCATGAAAGACATGATTGTCGGCGACATCAAGGAAGTGGCGATCGAGCGATCCGACTATCCGCCCGAGAAGGTCAAGCAGATCCTCAAAGACGAAACCGTCGCCGTGCTCGGC
>JANXNT010001154.1 GCA_025353985.1 Limnoglobus sp. | reverse complement strand
ACTCGGTTACTTCCCCACGTACACGCTCGGCAACCTGTTCGCGGCGCAATTCATGGATCGCGCCCGTATCGACCTCGGCGGCCACGAACTCGATGCCGCATTCCGTCGCGGCGAATTCACGTTGCTCAAAGACTGGCTCGTGAAGAACATCCACACGCACGGACGGCGTTACCTGTCGCAGGATCTGTGCCAGCGAATCACCGGCGATACCCTGAAAGTCGCCCCGCTCGTGAACTACCTGAAAGCGAAATTCGAGCCGCTGTACGGCCTATAACCCGGGCGTCACTTCCCTGGCGGGTTCGACCGCCCCGGACGATGGCCACGGCAGCGATGACGAGCAGCATTGCTACGCCGGTTCGCCACATGGGGATTCGCCGAGGTACAGACATTCGACGCGATCAGCAATCCACGGTGATACACGAACGAACCCACGGATCGTGCGATCCGTGGGTTCGTGGATTTCGGTTCTGCCGCCAGACTACTTGATGACTGCGGCGGCCGCAACGGGGCGAACGATGTCGATTTGCGCCTTCGGCTTCATCTGCGCGACGACGGCCTCACGCAGTCGAATCGCGTAGAGTGCGCGGACGTCTTCCTTCACGTCGTCGAACTTCCGCACGACGCCGGGCTTCTTTGCGGTACAGAGGATCAGGTGCATTCCGAACTCGGTGCTGACGACTTCGCTCATACCGTTCGGGTTCAGGTCGAAGGCCGCCTTCGCGAACGGTTCGACCATCGCGCCGACGCGGGGGAAGAAGTTCAGGTCGCCGCCGTTCGTCTTCGATGGGCAGGTCGAGTGCTTCTTCGCGAAATCGGCAAATGTCTCGTCGATGCGTTTGCCACGGGCTTGCTCTTTCGCGAGCGCATCGCCTGTGGTCGCGTCGGCGACTTTCTTCGCGTCGGCTTCGATCGTGGCCTTGATGCTTTCGAGCAGCTTTTTGGATTCTTCAATCTTCGCCGCATCGGCACCGGGCGTCAGCAAGATATGCTTGGCACGCACCGTCGAACCGTCGAACACGTTCGGGCTGGCATCGAAGAGTTGCTTCAGCGCGGCATCAGTGCCTTGTTGCTTCAGAAACTTGTCCCACTTCATCTGTGCGGACACTTCCGCGCGAAACTCGGCTTCCGTCAGCATCATCGCTTCGAGTTCTTTCGTGTAATCTTTCATCGTCTTCGCGAGTTCGGCTTTCAACTCGGCGATCAGCTTTTCGACTTCGGCCGGTTCCGCACTGATTTTCAGCGCGGACAAATATTGATCGATCAGGAAGTTCTCGACGAGGTGGTTGAGAATTTCCTTGCGGGCCATTTCGCGTTCGCTAACGGGGAACTGCCGCAGTGCGCGATAAACCGCGACTTCGGGAATTTCCTGCCCGTTGATCTTGGCGGCGACACCAACGGGGCGCTGCTCTGGCACGATCGGTGCGGTAGGCATCGGAGCAGGTACGGGCACCGTTGCGGCGGGCAAAGTCGGCGCGGGCACCGGTGGCGTTTGCGCCGACGCCTGTACGGCGAGCGTCGAACCGACGAGCAGTGCCGCAGCACGGCGAGTGATCGAATTCATGGGAAAACTCCTTTTTACGAATGCAAGCCGGGCCGTTCGGTCCGTCGTGAATCCCCCACACGGGACGGGGATACTAGCTCGGCTTTTTCATCGCGTTTGCGGACAGTAACGAGCGAGCCGGATCGCGTCGAGACCAATTCGGCGAAAATTCGTGTAACATATTCCCCATGACAACCTGGACGGCGAAAACGGTCAGTATGAACGGCGACATCCTCGACCGAATGGAGCGAGCCGTGCTAAAAGTGCGCGAACGGTTGTTGCGGTCAACAACACTGTTGAATCAACTCGGCGTGCCCTACGCGGTCGTGGGCGGGAATGCCGTCGCATCGTGGGTGGCGACCATCGATGAAGGCGCGGTCCGCACGACACGCGATGTAGACTTGCTGATACGCCGCAGCGATTTACCCGCCATCGCGGCGGCGTTCGAGCAAGCCGGCTTCGTTTACTTCAACGTTCAAGGTCGCGAGATGTTTCGCGATCATATCGACAGCAAGCCGAGCGATGCGATTCACCTGCTGTTTGCAGGTGAGAAAATGCGGCCCGATCACCTGCTGCCCGCCCCCGAAATTGAAACCGTCGACGTCACCGACAATTTCCGTGTCATCGCGCTCGAATCGCTGCTCAGCATGAAACTGATGTCGAACCGCCGCAAGGATCAGGTTCCCATTCAGGACATGATCGGCGTCAAGCGCATCGACGAGACGTGGCTAGCAAATCTTCCGCCAGTGTTAGCCGCACGGTTGCAACAAATCCTCGACACGCCCGAGTCGTAATCGCCTGAGTCATTCGCTCTCGGCAAGTTCGCGGAAGATCGCGTGCATCCATACTGGGGCGAGTTTCAAATCCTTGACGAGTTCGCGCCGCTTGTTTGCGGGTATCGTTCGCTTCAGATGCTCCATATGCTTCGGCGTCACTTTTTCGATGCCAATCTCGCGCAGGGCACCCATTAGTCGGCCGCTCAACCGCCCCGCCGTTGCCATGTTTTTTGCCGTCGTTCGGCGTAACTGAATCGTCAACGTACCGACGTTGACGGTCCGGGTTGGGCCATCGGTCAAGAACACCAGTTTCTCGGGCACCTTTTTGGAGAGTCCGAGCAAGTTGGCCGCATAGACTCCCGTGGGCTGAATGTGTGTGACGCGGCTGACGAGATCATGGCGTGTGGGGCCGCGGCTTGCGAGC
>JANXNT010000413.1 GCA_025353985.1 Limnoglobus sp. | reverse complement strand
CCACTCGGTCGGGTCGACCGCGGTGAGTTGTTCCCACGGTCGCCGCTTAAACATCTTGGCGTCGGTGCCTTCGATTTGATGAATCGCCGATAAGCGCACGCCGTTGCCGGGGCCGTTATTGTTGTTGGGACGTTGTTGCGGACGTTGCGGAAACCGTCCGTTGCCGCGTTGGGGTGGCGGTGCCGGCGCACGCTGTCCCAGTTCGATCGGCCCGGAAACGAGCAATCCCTCTGCAAGATCGAATTTATCGATCAGCAATCCGGGAACGTAAGGGTCGTCCGCCTTGGCGGTGTAGTTTCGGTCGGGGCTACGGAGAAACCCAAACCCTTTCGGGTGCCGCTCCAGGACACCCTGAAACAGCGGAACGGTATCGGCCATCAGACTCTATCTCGCGGTCGGAAATTGGGGACAAAAGCAGCGAAGCCACGATTGCGAAAGTGCGGAGGCAATCCTGCGGAACGTTGTGGATTGTAAGTGAAATTGCCAGGGAGCGATACGAAAAAGAGAAGCAAATGCAGATTTTGTCGAATTTTCGTTTTTGAAAGCCATGTCAACGGCAGTGTCAAAATGAAAACGCCCCGGATTCCGGGGCGAAAGCATTATTTTTGGACATTCCAAACCGGAACGGCATTGCTCACCAGTAAGGCCCTTGCGATGGCGGTGGCTGTTGCGTTGGTGGGGGCGATTGCTGGGGTTGGGGGCCTGGAGCTGGCGCTGGAGGCGACTGAGATGGTGGCGATTGCTGTGGTGGGCTATCAGACCCGCTATATGGCGGGGTGCCGGTAGGTGGCATGAGAACCGGCCCGGTCGGGTTTTCCCGATTTTCGAGCGTCTCGCAGGTTAATCGAAATGCCATTGGACATTCACCCTTTGGACGAAAATTGAGGGGATACAGTCGAGAAAAACTCGTCTGTCAAAACAATATTACTGTCATCGGCAAATTGTGTCAATCGTTAACACCGGAATTCGCGTGTGTATTCGGCAAGAGAACCAAATGATTTAAAACTCTTCTGGAGTAACGTTTTTGCGAGCTTCAGCGGAAATCGAGAAGACGACAGCTTAAATATTCTTGTTTCAAAGTAGAAGTTGAGTGTTTAACTTGAGCTGCGAGCCGATTTTTAACCTGAATACTTGTCAGAGCGACAAGAATTAGACGATTGCAAATTTGCAAATTATTTTTCAGCGTAAACCGTTGGACAGCTTGATGCCGCACGAAAATTTTCCGTATTGCTCGATTGTCACCGTTCGCACGCCATCGAAGTGGACATGCGATTTGGCATTTTCCGCTCGACGCGAATCGTGCGAACCTATTATGAGAATGCACAACGAACGAACTTGAGGTGTTTCCCTTGCGTATTCTCGTCCATACCGTAGTGTCGCAACCGTTCTCGGAAAACTCGTACATTTTCTGGCGAGAAGGTTCGAGTCAGGCGCTCGTCGTCGATCCTGGTTTTGAGCCGGAAGCGATTCTCGATTGGCTTGCGGAACGCGAACTCGTGGTGGCTGCGATCCTCAACACGCACGGCCACGTCGACCATATCGCAGGCAATCGTGCGATGAAAGAAGCATTCCCCGATGCGCCGATTCTCATCGGTGCGGGCGATGCGATCATGCTGATCGATCCCGAGCACAACCTCAGTGCCGGCCATGGCATTCCGATTACCAGCCCGCCCGCAGACCGTAAGTTGCAAGACTCCGAACAGCTGAATTACGCGGACATTCCGATGGAATGCTGGGACATTCCCGGTCATTCACCGGGGCACATCGTCTTTGCGATCCGTAACATTACGCCTACGATCGTATTCGGTGGCGACGTGCTATTTCGCGGTAGTGTGGGCCGCACGGACTTCCCCGGCGGCAGTTTCGAGCAGCTCGAAGCGGGCATCAAAGCGAAACTCTGGGTGCTGCCCGCCGACACCATCGTGTACCCCGGCCACGGCCCCACAACGACGGTTGGCCACGAAATGCGAACGAACCCGTACGTCGGCCAAGGAGCTTGAAAATGCGTTGGCTATCGCTCGTAATGCTGGCATTCGCAACGAACGCGAACGCCGCCGAACCGCGGCTTCAGTGGGTCGGCGATGGCGTTCGCTACCTCAATGCGTACGGCGGCAAATGGGTTGCAGAAACGACAGACAAGAAAGCGATTTTGAAGGAAGTCGAGCGAAACGCCGAACGGATCGTGCTTGCGGATGACAAGAAAAAGACCATCGTGCTGACTGCGGACACATTGACCAATGACGGCAAAACGCTCCCTGGGAAGTGGGTACCCGTGCGGGCCGATGGCGATCTCGGGTTTCTCTCCGAGATGTATGAATCGGGCGGGCGTGGCCCTGGCGTAGTCTCGACGGGAGTCGGCGACCCGGGCGGCGTGTCGTATGGTTCATATCAACTCGCTTCGAAGATCGGCCGTGCCGATCAGTTCACGAACAAGTACTACGCAGACGAATTCGCAGGTCTGAAAGGCGGCAGCGATGCCTTCACCGCGAAGTGGAAAACGCTGGCCACGAAGGATGCGGACGCGCTCCACAAGAACGAACACCAGTTCATTCAAGACACACACTATGACCCGCAATTGCGCAAGCTGAAGAAAGAGTTGGGCCTCGATGTCGGCAAGCGTTCGCTGGTGTTTCGCGATGCGCTGTGGTCGTCTGCGGTCCATCATGGGCCGAACACCGATGCGATTGCCGTGGCGATCCAGCCTCTGATGAGCGCGAAAGTCTTCGACGAAGTCGCCGCCCTGAAAGCGATCTACGCCGAGCGCGGCCGCAAAACGACGGATGGCAAACTCGTTCGGTTTAAGAACGTCAGTGAAAGCTGGATCCCTGGCCTCACGAAGCGCTTCGAGAACGAACTCCGCGACGCTCTGACAGCCCTCGAAGTGACGGAATGACGCCGCCGCAGTAATGTGATTTCGTCTCACATAACAATCATGGAGATGGCTGATGAATCGATCGTTGCGGACACTCGCTGTTGGGGTCATCGTCGTTGTGTGTGGTTTGGCCTTCGCCGATGAGCATGGCGATGCCAAGGGGCCAGCGGTCAGAGTCATTTCATCCGTGGACATCGAAGAAGAACTCAGCGGCAAGAAGGCCAAAAACAACCACCTTCGAGGTGACTTTCGGGCCGGGCGTTTCGAGTGCACCCCACCGGCACCCTGGCCCGATCTTCGGCTACATTCTCGAAGGCGAACTCGAGTTCGCAGTTGGCGACGAGAAGGTGCGAACGCTGAAAGTCGGCGACACGTTCTACGAATCGGCGATGGCACTCCACGCCGTCTCGCGTAACCCGAGCAACAAGGTCAAGACGCGCGTACTCGCAGTCCTCGTTCATCCACGCGACGCAAAAGAGTTGGTCATTCCCGAGCCGCACAAGAAAGACAAGTGACAGAAGGCATTCCACGTGACAGTCTTCGATTGAGGATTACAGATGGATACGGCACACGTCGGCTATCTCGACTTTGAAGGCAAGATCACCCGGTTCCGCTCGGCACGATGCCAGTTCGCCGAAGGGGAATTGGACGTCGAGGCTGAGGGGCCGAAGTGCCAGTTGCACCTGTACGGCATCCCATTCCCAGACGCGGCTGGGATCGCTGAAGTGTCGGGGCAGTCTTACGGCCCAGCCGATGTGGACGGTGACCCGATTGCTGAGGGTGGGGTCGAGACGCCAAGCATGTGGCTTTCGTTCGAGCGGCTGGACGTTCGCTGCCGCGGGTACGACCGCGAAGCCGGACTCGTCACGGTGGAACTGCAGGCCGAAGTATGCGACGCCGAGTCCGGTCGCAGTGGGTCTGTGGATTGCGTCGTGCGGTGCTCTATCGTGGATGACTTGTGGTAGAGGGCTTCAAAGTGCAATCAGGCGACCACGAGGCGAGGCGTGAATCGAAGGCAGCACAGCTTGTAGCGACCGGTAGCACGGGTGCGGATACCGTTCAAGAGTTGCTCATTTTGTCGTGTCATTCATCTCCGCTCGCCAATCGGTTCTTCGAGGACCGTTTGGGGAACGAAGGATTGCTCAAAACACTCCTCGGGTTAGCCCTTGAGGATTACTCCGGCGACGCCCAGATGACCGCATCGTATTGGGTGTCGCGGTTCCCGCCGGATATGTTAACCCCGCACGTCGCGGTGCTGACTGAGATCGCGTCTAACAAGTGGGACAGCGTGTCGGTCCACGCCCGGCGAGCGCTGGTGGCGGTTGCACAGCAAAGTCGTGTTACCGGACTCTCGTGAACACGATGCTAATATCGTCCTCGAAGGCGATGGCCCACATCTCCGGGCAGTTCCGCAATGATTCGGCGAGTACGCGATCCTTCGGGGCGATCACGAGGTTTGCACTCGTCAGCAATTTGTCGGTTCGCCAGTCGTCGGTGCCATCCCAGGTTGCGAATGCACGGCGCAAGCCATCGTTGCCGTAGAGGTTCGTGCGGCCATCGATCGCGACCGGGTGGTTCGGCAATCCCCAGATGATCGCACCGCCCCAGTTGAAGTCGTTGTAGAGCGGGCGGGGCAGATTCTTTTCGCGAATGTGTGCCATCGCCGCAAGTGGATATTCGCTATTCGGCACCGCCTTCGGACCGTATCCGAGCATACCGTAGGCACGGGCCATCGCGAATATCATGCAGACGAGCATCGCCACGGTCAGCGGTCGCACACGCACGGAAAACGGGGCTTGCACATCGCGCAAAATGGCCACCGCCGCGAGGACGCCGAACCATGTGTCCCGCCGCATTCGCGTACTAAGAATGATGGCGACAATTAGCAGACCGAGTTTGAATCCGTCTCGCGGTTGACGCACGCCGACCAACCCCGCCCACACCATCAACCCGAACACCGTCCACGTACATACGGAAGTGATTTCCGGCGGGGCCAACTCGTTGATGAAGTCTCGCGGTGCGGCCTGCGTGGCATACTCCCAGATCACTTGGAGGAGTTGCGGGCCGTACGGGTTAACGAACGTGGCTAAACCGCAAGTGATGGCGAGCGCGAACAAATTACGGCGGTCGCCCTTACCCGGAAACAGCACCGCCATGCCGAGAATCAGCCAGCCGAGCACGAACTGAATGTGGATGTTCGCCCAAAGGATAAACAGCAGCGGCAACCAACTCACTCGCCGTATCGGCGTGCCATCGCGCACGCGGCCCACGGCTTCGAGCGTAATCACCGTAAACGCAACGGTGAAGTGCCACGGGCGTTCCCGCATGAACGGTATGAGCGAGATCGCGAGCGTCGACAGAATCACCACCGCAGGGACAGCCGCCATCTCGCGACGCAGTGCGAACGCGAAAATCGAGCCAACTGTGATCGCGGCAAATACCGACTTCACGATGGCAATTCCGTTCGGGCCGAACGCTTCCGAGATGCCAAACAGACTCAGCTCGTAGAGCCAACTATACGCAACCCACGTCGCGCCGTGTTCGGTGCCGAGGCGGGAAAATGGCTCGGCAACGGGGAATTGTTCGTGCGACCAGATCCAGCGACCCACGGCGAGGTGCCACCAGGTATCTTGGTCGAACGAGGCAAACAGCGTAAACCCGGCAGGAAATGCCGCCGCCACGCAAATGACAATCCAAAACCAAACCGGCCGCGCAGTTGTGCTCATAGGCGAAACCTAGCACGAAATCGGCAACGCTATATTCTTTCGACTTTGACGTACCGCGAACGGTAAATGGGGCGGCCTTCTTTGCGGAACTTTCGCTCGAAGTTCGTGAGGTAATCCATGTCGTGAACGGGGGCTGGCTCGGGTGGTTGGGGCAGTTCCTCGAAGCCGGGGCAGTGCCGTAGCGTCTCGGTGACCATCTCGAAATAGTCTTGCACATCGGTCACGAAGTGCAGTTGGCCGTTCCTCTTTAACACATCGTTCGTCAGCGTCGCGAACTCGGGCGTGAACAGCAAACGCTTCTTGTGCTTGTTCTTCCACCACGGATCGGGGAAGAATACGTGTACCGTCGTAACGGTGCCGGGAACGACGAACTCGCGCATGATAATTTTGGCGTCCGCGCAGCAGGTCTTCACGTTTGGCAAGCCACGGTTCGCCACCCGTGTGGCGGCATACAGTTGATATTTCCGAATGATCTCGATGCCGAAGTAGTTGCGGTCGGGGTTCGCCACGCCTTCGTTGACGAGGAACAAACCCTTGCCGAATCCGACTTCGATCTCGACGGGGTGATCGTTGCCGTAGAGTGTCGGCCAGTCGATTTTGGCGGCGGGCGATTCGGGTTCACCCTCGGTCGCATCGGCTTTCGTGCGGTCGCCCCAACGACCGCGCAGGCGCTCGGGTAACTCCCAGACGTACGGTTGCAGCGCGTCGGGCGCAAGTCGCCGCGGCTTACGCACGAAGGAGATCCTCCCACTTGCCGAGCGAAACGCCGATGATCGTGGCTTCGAAGACGTTGACGAATTGGCCGTCGCGATGAACGTGGCCACGCACGGCAAACTTCGTGGCTTTCAAGCCGACACGCAAACCGTGACCGACGAGGATGAGTCGCTCGCCGGGGCGGATCATTTCGCGGAAGCGGGCTTCCTCGATGCCGCCGAGACCGATGAGCCGATCCGTACTCGGGTGTACGTGTGCGGTGTAATAATTCGCGAGTTGGGCAGCCGCTTCGCACATCAGCACGCCCGGCATCACGGGGTATTTCGGGAAGTGCCCACGCACCCAAAAGTCGTTCGTCGACGTATCGACGTAGCCGACGATGATGCGAGCTTCCGTATCGATGTGCGCGATCCCCGATAGCAATTTCATTTCGTGGCGATGCGGATTGGCGGCTTCGATCTTGGCGATGGCCACAATCGTTCGCGTAAAGTCGAGTGCAGACAAATCGACTGTAACAGCCTGTTCGGCGGGCATAACGCTACTCCTTACCGTACCCGATGATTTCCAAAACCTGTGGCAGTTCCGTCACGAGGACGTCGGGGCGGAACTGCGGTTCCTTCAGATGCTCCGATGTCGCCACCAGAGATTGCTTGTCACCCGCAAAGAGTGCGGTCAGAAAGCCGTGCTTCTTCGCGGGGGCAATATCGCGAACGACATTCGACCCGACGTGCAAAACTTCCGATGGCTTCCAGCCGCGCGACGCACAGACGGCCAGTGCCGCCTTGAAAATCGTCTCCGATGGCTTCTTCGCTTTTTTATCGGTGGACATTACCCGCAACGCGACGGGGAACGCCAGATTCACATCGAAATTCGCGTCTTGCTCGCGGAACGTCTTGTGAATCTGCGCGGGAGTGAAGCACTGGCCATCGGCCAGCAACCCACTCGGCACACCCGCATCGGCGAGCATTTGTACCGTTTCCGCCGCTCCGAGGTACGCCCCCACACCCTGAATACTCGCATGATAAAAGTACGCGATCTTCTTCACGAACTCGCCGATCGCGCCGTAGACATTCGTATCGAAGACGTATTCCTTCTGCATCAGTTTCTTAACGATGTCTTCCCAGATTCGCTCCGATTGCACTTCCGGAAATTTCTCGCCACCGCTGCCCATCATCCGCAAGTTCGTCAGTGCTTTCGTGAACATCTCACGCATATACGCAGCCGGTGCGCCGGGTTTGCGGCTCATCGAGTTCCACATGTTGAACTCTTGGATCGTCTTCTCGAACGCATTGTCCGTCACGAAACTATGCTCGTGCTCGAACAGGATTTCGCCTTGTGGAATCGCGAGCAACGTCCCATAAACGTTCCACATCACCGCCTTCACGGGCAACGTGTGCAGGAACGGTTTCGCCTTGGCCAACTTCACCATCGGGGCGGCGGGCCAGGGTAGCCCACGCGCGGGCAAGTAGCTATCCGCATATTGCTCCAGTGTGAGTGCCATGGCCCTAACGGGGTGGAAGGATCGGGGAGTGTCGCTAACTTTTCTAGATTAGCGATGCGGAAAAGCGGATTCAAGCAAGTTGCGGCGGGAACGGAGTAATCTGTGGATCTTGCGACGGTACATGGCTGAAAAAACAGTGTTTTTGGGTATCAACTGCGTCTTTCGTTCTTTCTTCTCTGGTAGCCGTGGGTCTTTAGTCTACGCGGGGGCAAATACCCCAAAAAAACCAGTCGTGGCGAGTCTTCGAGACGCGACGCAAGAAGCCAATGGGCGCGGCCCATGCCATGGTACGTAAACGATCCTTTCAGGACTGAAGAATAGAACCCTACCCGTTCGGGGTCGTTTGGTATTTCGCTCGTACCCCAGATGCGCGAAGCGGGACATGGGGCTAATGG
>JANXNT010001131.1 GCA_025353985.1 Limnoglobus sp. | reverse complement strand
GATTGCCACGGGGCACTCGCCGTTGCGGCCGAACATCGCTTGCAGCAAGTCGGCTTGCTCGGTTTTCGTCGGCAATCCGGTGCTGGGTCCACCGCGTTGCACGTCGATGATAATCAACGGCAACTCGGTCATCACCGCGAGGCCGATCGCTTCCGCCTTCAGACAGACACCGGGGCCGCTGGTGCCCGTCATGCCGATCGCGCCGCCGAAACTGGCACCGATCGCCACGCCACACGCGGCAATTTCGTCTTCCGCCTGGAACGTCTTGATGTTGTAACGGCGCAGTTCGGCCAGCCCTTCGAGGATACTGCTCGCCGGGGTGATCGGGTAACTCGCGTAAATCAGCGTCTTCTTCGCAGCATCGGCGGCACACGCGAGGCCGATGACCATGGCTTCGTTACCGGTGATCTTTCGGTACGTACCCGGCGCGATCTTCGCCTTTGCCACCTTGTACTGAACCGGCAGCAGTTCGACGGTTTCGCCGTAGTTGTAACCGGCTTTCAAGGCGGCGGAGTTCGCGTTCACGAACTGCGGGTTCTTCGCGAATTTCTCGCGAATCCACTTGAGCGTCGGTTCGAGTGGCCGTTCGTAAAGCCAGTAAACGAGGCCCAGTGCGAAGAAGTTTTTGCACCGGTCGGCTTCGCGTGGCGTCAGCTTGAACTCGGCGACGGCTTCGCGAACGAGTTTGGCGACCGCAACCAACACGACGCGGTAACCTTTCAGCGATCCGTCTTCGAGCGGGTTGACGCGGTACTTCGCCTTATCGAGATCGCCCTTGCCGAAGCTATCCGAGTTGACGATGAGGATCCCGGACTTTTTCAGGTCGCGGAGGTTCGTCTTCAGCGCGGCCGGGTTCATCGCGACGAGGGCATCGAGCGCGTCGCCGGGGGTGTGAATGTCGGTGCTGGAGAAGTGAACCTGAAATCCCGACACGCCTGCGAGCGTACCGGCGGGGGCACGAATTTCCGCAGGGAAGTCTGGGAAAGTGGCAATATCGTTGCCGAGTGCGGCAGCGGTGTTCGTGAACTGCGTCCCGGCCAACTGCATCCCGTCGCCGGAGTCGCCGGCGAATCGGATGGTGATC
>JANXNT010001128.1 GCA_025353985.1 Limnoglobus sp. | reverse complement strand
AATGCCTCATCGAGTGCCGCGAGCAGTTTCGGCGTCGTGAACATGCAGCGGATATCATGGCCACCCGCCAGCACCGTCAACGCCTGATCGATGCAGTGATCCTTGTACGCTTGTGCCTCGGCGATCTTGCGTTCCTTCAGGCACTTCACCACGTAACGCGGGTCGAGATCGACGCAGAAACTAATACCGCCGCGGTATTGTGCGAGGTGTTCGATCGCCAACCGCAACCGGCGTGGCCCCGATGGCCCGAGCATCAGCCAGTTCGAGCCGCGCGGGAAAGATTTCTCGGGGAAGGTATCCGAGATCATTTCGTAGTCGATTTTGAAGTCGTCGATGACGATACGCGACTTCGGCAAACCGGTGGTGCCACCCGTCTCGAACACATACACGCCACGGTCCGCGTATGCTTTCGGCACCCAGCGACGCACGGGGCCGCCACGCAGCCAATCGTCTTCGAAGATCGGGAACTTCTTGATGTCGTCGAACGTGTGAATGTCCGTCAGTGGGTTGAAGTCGAACGACTTCGCTTTATCCAACCAGAACGGCGTACCGGTCGCGGGGTTGAAGTGCCACTGGACAATTTCGCGGAACTGCGTGTCCAGTTGCGTCTTGGCATTCGCGACTTTTTCGGCGAGTGTCGCACCGGTAACGGGTATCGGCTTGCCGGGTGTGTCTTGCACGGGAATAACCCTTCAATGTGAGGAGGGAATGTTGTTGCAATGATAGGGCCGCGAGACCATCTCCGACCACAACGGAACGATCTCGCGGCCAAATTCGAATGCGATTTACTTCGTCGTGAAGGCGTAGAGCGTCTTTTCGGTCATCACGTACAGCACGCCATTTGCCACGATGGGCGTGCTGCGAACGGGGGCTTCGAACTCGACTTTGGCGATCAGGTTTTCCTTCTCGACTTCCTTCCGCTTCGCCAGCATTTTTACGCGGAAATCTTTCTCGTCCTTGGCGTCGGCGATGTCAATTTCGTCGATCACCTTTGGCGTTTTGTTGTGCTTGAAGCTGAAAACGTCGCCGCTCTCCGTCGCGATGAAAATTTTGCCGTCGACGTAATAGGCTGAACCCCAGATCGCGCCCTTAAGATCGTACTGCCAGAACTTCTTGCCCGTTTTGGCATCGAGGCAATGAACGTAACCTTGCAGTTCGGTGATGTACAACACGCCATCGACGATGCACGCGGTGCTCATCGTTCGGCCGAAGAGGAAGTCTCGTGGCACGAACTTCCGTTTGTCGGACCCGCCATAGTGCCAAACCACGCCCGACTTCGGGTTCGGTTTGCCGGTCATTCGCAGTTTGCCTTCTTTGTCTTTCTCGGTTTTATCGACGAGTTGCTCGGAGATATCGCCCGTCGCACCGGCGGGGTTAATGCACCAGAAGTGCCCGATACCCGTGAAGTGCTCAGGGTCTTGGCCGACGCCGATGTAGACTTTGCCATAGTTGACGATCGGCGTGCCGACGAAGTCGCTGCGGGTGCCGGTGCCACCGAGTTCGTAGATGGAATCTTTCGGATTCGCATCGAATTTCCAGAGCAGTTCGCCCTTCATCGGCTCGAAGCTATACAGCCAGCCATCGCCCCCGGTAAAGATCGCTTGCTTGACGCCCGCGATCTCGGAGTAGACGGGGTTCGACCATTGGCCGTGCATGATGTTCTTGCCGGGAAGGCTGCTTTTCCAGGCGAGTGTGCCGTCTTTCTTGTTGAGCGCGATGAAGCTCGGTGCTTCTGGCGAAGGGATATTCGCGTGATTCTCGTCGACGCCATTCGCGGTCGTGATGAAGATCATGTCGCCGACGACGAGCGGACTACCGGCGG
>JANXNT010001390.1 GCA_025353985.1 Limnoglobus sp. | reverse complement strand
CTTGACCGGAACGACCGCCACCGATGGCGGTCGCGTGGCGGCGGATGGCGCGACGTGGAACCTCGGCACACTCGCGGCGGGCGATAAAAAGATCGTGCGACTGACGGCAACGGGGGATCGGCTCGCGGATCGGCAGACGATCACCGCGTCGGCGGGTGCGGAACTCGGTGGTGGTGGCCGCGTGAACGATGTGCGTGCTAGCACGCCCGTAGCCGTCGTCGGTCAGCCGGTGTTGAGCATCGAACACGCCGACCCCGTTGGGCCAATTTCCGTCGGCGGAAAAGCGACGTACCGGATTACCGTGCGGAACCGTGGCACCGGCCCCGCGAAGAACGTGATTGTGGTGGCCGAAGCGAGCGAAGAACTGCAACCGGTGCGTGGCAGTGGGCCGAGCCGCGACAACGCGAAGATCGTGGGCCGCGAGTTTGCATTTTCCATCATCGAAGAATTCGCTGCCGGTTCGACCGCCACCTTCACTGTGGAAGTCGAAGCCACGAAAGCCGGCGATGCCCGCATGACGGCCCGATTACAAAGCGGCGACATCCGCCTCAAAGACGAGCAAGCCACCCGCATCGTCACGCGAAGCACGATTCGATAACGGACTTCCGCGACAGTCATTCAATCAGGCATGGTTTAAAACGAGGTGTTTTTGGGTAGCAGGCGCGTACTTCGTTCTTCATTCTCCGGTAGCCGCAGGTCTTTAGCCTCTTTGTAGTAGGCACATTCCATGTGCCGTCGAGACAGTTTGCGACATACGACGATGTACGCGGGTTTGCCAACATCTGAACGGCACACGGAGTGTGCCTGCTACATCAAGAACGTATTCACGCGGCGAAAGTCAGCACGTCAAAACGTTCTTCACATTGATACCTCGTTTTGAACCATGCCTCGAGACGCGACGTGATCTGCCACAACGCTCATCCGGGCGCAGTAAACGTCGTGTTTCAAAGACTCACCACGACCCGCAATCGCGGACGGTGAAAATCCCTCGCTAGCGCGTCGGGCTAACGGGATAGGCTACCAGAATAGGAAAGAAACGAAAACGCTACCTAGGTTTGAACCATCCACTCGACCCTTTGTTTATACAAAGTCGTACAACACACTTTAGTGGACGAAACTCACCCGAAAACGGGGCGGTCGCGTGATCGACGCATTTCAGACTCTCATCGAAAACCTTGCGAATGGCCTCGATGTCCCGATCTGGGACGTGAAAGCGGTCATCGCGATTACGCTCGTTAGCATCGTGTGCGGGTTGGTTGGCTCGCTCGTCGTCGGCAACCGCATGGCGTTCTTCAGCGATGCGATGGCGCACACCGCGTTCGCCGGGGCCGCGCTCGGCGTGCTGACGATCTTGATACTCAACCCGCGTCTCACCGCACTCGACAGTTCCCCGCTGCAATGGGTGATACCCGTAGTGATGGTCGCGTTCGGGGCGATTACGGGTACGGCGATCGCGTTCTTCCGCGAACGCACGAGCTTGTCTGCCGATTCGCTGATCGGCGTGTTTTTCGCACTCGCCGTCGGCTTCGGCGCGATGTTACTCCCCGAACTCTCCAAGCGCGTTCGCTTCGATCCGGAGCAATTCCTGTTCGGCTCGCCGGTGTATGCCACGCCCGCCGACCTGCTGTTCCTGCTGATTCTCACCGTCGTTACCGTTGCGTTCTTGTTGTTGCGGTTCAACTCGTTGATGTTCGCGAGTTTCAACCCGAGCTTGGC
>JANXNT010001368.1 GCA_025353985.1 Limnoglobus sp. | reverse complement strand
CGCAGACGGTGAAAGCGACCGTCTACGTTCACGTCCGACTGACACCGTTGCTCACTTCCGACGAACGGGTCCGTACGCACCACGTGATGAACTGCTAAGCGTCTCGTTTCGCTGTCACTGTCAATTTTCAATTACTCACTGTTGCGACGGGAATTCACCTGTCTCAACTACTTTTTCACATACTCAAAACACAGGATCTGACTCAAATGATCACGAAATTGCTCTTCACGTTATTCGCCGCGGTTTCCGGCATCGGTGGTATCTACACGTACAACGCCACGCAGGGTACGTCTGCAAGTTCCGGCTGCTGCGCGGAGCAGGCCCCTTGCTGCGACCCGCCATCGGCCTGTTGCGGTACGGCCGCCGCCGACTGCTGCGAAGTCAACGCTGCCTGCTGCGCCATTCAATCGGCGTGCTGCACCAGCGAAAAGACGGCAGTTAAAGTCACCAAGAAGTCGTGCTGCGCCACCAGCGATGAGTGCTGCTTCGACGGCTCCGTTTGCTGCGATGCAGCGAAGTAACATCGTGTGAATACACGCGGCGAGGCGGCCAATCGGCCGCCTCGTTCGTTTGTGGGTGTATCGTAGAAACCGCAACATAACTTGTAACGAAGTCGAACGGTATGGCATCATTTTCTGCGACGGAATGCGTGACGTCGGTTCCGCGAGTCTCGTCCGAGTTGCCGAGTTTTTCGGAGTTGGCTTACGAACGATTGATCGCCGATGGTTGCGTGCTGCTCGGTGGGATATTCGACGAAACCAGCGTGGCACGCTTTTTGAACGTACTGCGTGCTGGTCTGGAAAATGCGGTTACAGGCACGTCGATGAAGGACGATTCGTCTGGGTTGTACGCGGCCAGAAATGTTTTGCGCGCGTGCCCAGAGATTGTGGACTTGTGGAAAGTCGCTCCGTTGACCGTATTCTTGCGGCAGGTGTTGGGTCGATCGCCGGGATTAGTGCGGGCGCTGTACTTCGACAAACCGCCAGGGCGAACGTGGGCGTTGCCGTGGCATCGCGATGTCACCATTTCGGTTGCGAATGCGTTGCCAACTATGGGACGGTTCCGAATGCCGACACGCAAGGGTGGAGTGCATCACGTCGAAGCCCCACGCGATGTTCTCGAACGAATGCTCACACTGCGAATTCACCTCGACCCCATGACGCAAGAAAATGGTCCACTGGCCGTCGTACCCGGATCACACCGTTCAGAAGATCCGGCAACGGTTCAAGCGGTCGCGTTTGCACTTTCTAAAGCCGGTGATGTGCTGGCGATGCGCGGCTTATTGTTGCACGCCAGTGGCCGAAGTCACGATCAGACAACACAACACCGCCGCGTGTTGCATCTGGAATTCGCTGCCGACCCCGCACCTGGCGACGGCTACGAGTGGGATGCCTTTCACCCGATTTAGCGGCTCTAAACCAACTCGCGGATCGGTTGGCCTTCGTCGAGCATGGGGATCGGTCGGCCGGTGTGGTCTTTAAACATCGTGCCGTGGTCGATGCCGAGTTGGTGGTAGATCGTTGCCAGTAAGTCCGCCGGTTTCAGCGCACGATCAACGGGATACTCTGCGTTTTTCGAGGTTTTGCCGATCACTTGCCCGCCCTTCAGGCCGCCGCCTGCGATCATCGCGGAGATCGCTGCGCCCCAGTGGTCGCGGCCTGGAATCGGGATGCCGGGCTGGCCGGTGTTGATCTTCGGCGTGCGACCAAATTCGCCCATCACCAGCACGATGACATCGTCGAGCATTCCGCGTTCGCTGAGGTCGTCGAGCAACGCGCCGACCGCACGATCGACGACGGGCACCTTCCGCCCATGACCTTCCTTGATGTTCGAGTGATCGTCCCAGTGCGGCATATCGACGGTCACAAACCGCACGCCGGCTTCGACGAGTCGCCGGGCCATCAGGGTGTAACGCCCCCACGGGCCTTGGCCGTAACGGTCCGATGAACGCGGGTCTTCTTTGTCCAAATCGAACGCCTCGTGGGCCTTGCTACCCATGACGAGATCGATCGCTTGCTGCTGGTACACATCCATCGATTCGACAGTGCCCGAAGTATCGACATCGCGGCGAATGCTGTCGAACTGCTTCAAGAGATTTGACTTGGCATCGAGTGAGAAGCCGCTCGATTTGTCGAGCGCGCCGAGCCATTTCGGCGAGCGAACTTGGCGCGTGTCGTTCGCGGCAAGGTACGCCACTTCCTTGTTGACGTTGAACGGGTTGTACTGCCCGCCGAGGTACGCCGCGCCCATGTAGCTGGGGTAGAGGTAGACGCTTTCGGCAGCGGGCAGGCCGACGTATGCGGGCATCCCCGCTGCGGCGGGGCCTTTAATTTTCGCGATGTACGAACCGAGCGATGGCGACATCTGCGCCTGGCGTGCGGTAGTCGAACCGAACTTGCCGGTGAGCATCCAGTGTGCGGCGGCGAAGTGATCGCCCGTGCCGTGGTGCAGCGATCTCACGAGTGCGATTTTGTCCGCGTGCCGGGCGGTGTGTGGCATGATCTCGCTGACGAGAACGCCGGGGAGTTTCGTTTTCGCGACACCGAACGGCCCACGATATTCGACGGCGGCATCGGGCTTGGGGTCGTACATTTCGAGTTGGCTCGGCCCGCCATCGAGCCAGAGCAGAATCACCGACTTCTCTTTCGAAGTCGGACTCGCAGCGGTCGCTTGCATTTTCAGCAGCGATGCCAACGACAGTCCTGTGGCACCGAACAAACCCGCCTTGATGGCAGTACGGCGACTCGTGCCATGACAATTCACGCCGGGGGTACCGGTACGGACAGTCAACATGTGTGTGCCTCGATTGAGAAAGGCAGCGGAGGTTGCGAACAACCAAAGAGTAGCAGAACCGGCGGGGAATGCCAGAACAAATTCAGATTCGGTTAACTTGGTTTTCGAATCGGTCTTGCGAAAATTGGCAGATCCTTGATGCGGTCGTACAGGGCGCGCTCTTCTTCGATCGACATTGGTCGTAATGGGGTTCGCACGGAGCCGCTGTCGATGCCGATCATTTTCATGATCGCTTTGCCCGCCCGAATGCCGCCAAAGTCGATCAGCGCCCGCACGAGTTGCGCACTTGCGAATTGCTCGTTGCGGGCCAGTTCCATGTCGCCGTGTTGGTATGCTCTCAGCATCCGATGGTACACCGGTGCGGCGTAGTTGTATGTGCTGCCAACGGCACCCGTGACGCCGAGCGCGACGGCGGCGAGGAGATATTCGTCGACGCCGAACATCACGCGGTAGCGGCGATTATCGAGGTGTACGCACTCTTGTAACGAGAGCAGATCGGGGTTGGAAAACTTCACGCCAGCGAGGTTTGGTATCGCATCGGCCGCGCGACGCAGCACCTCGGCTGTCGGGAACATCACCCCGGTTGTGGAAGGAATATCGTAGTAGTAAAACGGCAATTTTGGCGCAGCCGACGCGACATCGGCGAGGTACACGACGAGATCTTTGATGTTTGCGGGGCGGAAGTAAAACGGGGCCGTGACGGCGACGGCGTGGGCACCGATCCGGCTTGCGTGTGCGGTCAACGCCTTCGCGTCGGCTGCACTCGCATGGCCCGCGTGAACGATGATATGCAGCGGGTCACCCGCGATTTTCATCCACGCTTCGGCAACGCTTTTGCGTTCATCGGTCGAGAGCGATAGCCCTTCGCCTGTCGTGCCACAAACGAACGCACCGACCACGCTGGATTCGGTCAAGACACGTGCTTGATCGGGAATGGCAGCCAGATTCAAGGAGCCATTCGCGTGAAATGCTGTAAACGGCGCGGCGACGATGTCCGAAAACGGCTGAGGGTTCATCGCTACTTGATCTTCCAAACTCGTACGGTGCCATCGCGACCACCGCTTACGAGCGACTTGCCATCGGGGGTGAACCGCACCGCGTGTACGGTGCCCTTGTGACGAGTGAATCGTTCGACTTCTTCGCCGGTTTCGACATCCCAAAGTTTGATGAGGCCATCCTGACCCGCCGTAGCGAGGATGCGCCCGCAACACGAGAATGCCACCGACCAGATGCCTTCATCGCCAGTGTTGATGGCGCGAACGAATTCGCCGTTATTCACTTTGTAAATGCGAACGGTGTGGTCCCAACTCGCCGTGGCCACGAGGCCAACGGCGTCATCTCGCGAGAAACTCACGCCGTATTCGGGGCCAGAGTGCCCTTTCAGTTTGACCTGTTCCCGCCCCGTGGCAACTTCCCAAAGAATCGTTTCTTTGTTCGAGCTGATCGAAGCGATTGTCGTATCGTCGGGTGAGAACGCCACACCATTGATCACCCCGGCATGCTTGAAGATTTTCGTTGGCTTCTTCACGGTCAGGTCGCGGATATCCCAGATTTTGACGTTCCCCATGCGGTCGCCGGTAACGATCATATTCCCCGCCGCGTTCAGCGCAGCCGACTTTACCGATCCTTCGTTGTCGAGTTCCAGCTTGATTTCCGCTTTAAGGGTAACGTCCCACACTTTGATTTTGCCATCGTCGCTGGCCGTAACGAGTGTGTTCCCGTCGGCGGAAAGATCGACCGTCCAAACGGGGCCGCTGTGGGCTTCGATCGTTTCGAGTGTCTTATTCGGGTTCACCTGCCAAAGTACGACGGTGCCATCTTCCATACCCATCGCGATCCGGTTGCTGTCTTTGCTGGCGGAAACGGTCCAGACCGCGCCCGATTTGCTTTCGTAGATTGCGGTGGCTTCCGGGCCGGTCGGCACTGCAA
>JANXNT010001364.1 GCA_025353985.1 Limnoglobus sp. | reverse complement strand
CAAAAACCGAAAAAACACCCGAAAAACCGGTTTTTGAGCCTCCGCAATTCCGACTTACGTCGACTGAAGTTCGCGTTGTACACGTTTTCGGTTCGTGGTATCCGCCAAAACTACGATTGTTTTCGGAACGAGGATCACCCATGCGGAGCGGGCTGGTACTACTCTGCACGGGCATCCTCTGCAACCCGGCGATGCCGCAACCGCCCGCCACCGCGACGAGTGTTCTGCTTGGTAGCCAGGCACCTGCCATCGAAGACGGCGAAAAGACGTACCCGATCACACTGGCCGTCGCATTGCAACTGGCGAACGCAAGGCCGCTCGATGTCGCAATGGCAGCCCGGCAAGTCGATCTGGCCGCGAAGCAGTACGAACGCGCCAGACTGTTGTGGGTGCCAAATCTCGTGGTCGGCACCGATTACTTTCGCCACGAAGGCGGCCAACAGAACTTCGCCGGCGACATCCTGCGCTCGAGCCGCGGTTCCGCCGCATTCGGCCTCGGCCCGAACATCGTCGTTTCCACGGGAGATGCGATTTACGCCCCCCTCGCCGCACGCCAGGATTTGTTCGCACGCACCGCATTCCGCCAAGCGATTACCAACGACACGATGCTCGCCGTCGCCGAGGCGTACTTCACCGTCCAACAAGCCCGCGCCGAACTTGTTGGGGCCGAATTCGCACGAAACCAAGCCGAAGTCGTTACGAAGAAAACGATCGCACTCGCCGAGGGATTGGCTCCGCCACTTGAAGCGAGTCGCGCGAAAGTCGAACTGGCACGACGCAAACAAGCCGTAATTGTTGCACGCGAACGATGGCGCATCGGCAGCGCGGAACTCGGGCGTTTACTGCGGCTCGATGCGACGATGATCATCGAACCAACCGAGTCGCCGTTCCTATCGGTCACGCTCATCGGCGAAGGCCAAACGCTCGATCAATTGATCCCGATTGCACTCACGAATCGCCCCGAACTCAGCGGGCATCAGGCGCTAATTCTCGCCACGCTCGCACGATTGAAACAGGAGAAACTCCGCCCCCTGATGCCGAGTTTGGCACTGCGCAGCACGTCGACGAACCCGAGCGGTTCGATCGCGTTCGGTGGCTTCGGGGGCGGCCCGAACGACCGCATGGGCAATTTCGGAACGCGGTTCGATCTCGATGTGCAAATGCTGTGGGAATTTTCGGCACTCGGTCTTGGCAACCGCGTCCGAGTCGGCGAACGCAAGGTCGAAAACCAGATGGCGACACTCGAATTGTTTCGAACGCAGGACCGCATCGCAGCCGAAGTCGCAACGGCATTCGCGCAATGGAAATCGGCATCCGAACGGTTGCGCGAAGCGGAACCGGCGGTGCAAGAATCGGTCAAACTCGTGTCGAAAGCGATTGCTGGGATGGGGCAAACCCGCCGCGTCGGGGAATTCCTGACGCTGGTGGTACGGCCACTCGAAGTGATTGCGGCCGTGCAGGCGATGGCGCAGGCCAACACCGATTACGCAGTCACAATTGGCGATTACAACCGTGCACAGTTCCGACTGTACCGGGCACTCGGCCACCCGGCATCCGCAGTCGCGAACTCGCAAATTGGCACGCACTATTTCAGTGGCGAATAGTCCGTGGCTTTCATCATCAGCGATTTGACGCCATCTTTTGCAGTCAGTGAACCGCCCGCTTTCTTCTCGGAGGCATCACGGGCTTTCACCCAATCGGTATCCATCCGGAAGGCATCAAACGATTTCTTCGCCGCATCGGTGCTTGTGTGGTGCAGGAAGTAGATCAGTGCGAGCGGCGTTGCGGGGGATTTCTCATCGACATCGACGGCGGGCGTTCCGGCTGGCGACATCGACTTGATGACTTGCCCGCAAGTTGCTTTGTCGGCGGCGGCGAGATTCCAGTAGGCGACGTTCGACATTCCGTGCTTCTCGAACAGTTTCACGGTGTGATCGCGGAAGCGGGCGTTGAGGTGTTCGAGATTGTTCGGCGTGGTGATGTACATCCGCAGTTCGTACACGCCTTTGCCGTCAGACTTTTCGCTTTTCGTGGCGTGCGAATAATCGGTGGCCGTCATCCAGAATCGCTCGATTTTGTCGACGAGCTTGCCGTCCTTCTCGGACTCGGCGTGGGCCTTCTTCCAGACCGGGTCGGCGATGAACTCTTTCCACGATTGATCGGCGGCCGCTTTGTCTTTGTGCGAGACGACGTAAATGAGTCGCTCATCGGGGTTTTCAAGGGGCACCCAGTAGCCGACGTTCGTGATACCGTGCTTCTCGAACAGTTTCAGCGTATGGTCGCGGAACCGTGCGTTGAGGGCGTCGAGTTTCCCCTTCGCAGCGTAATAGACGCGCATTTCGTACAACGCATTCTCCTTATCGGCGGCATTTCCCGAGGTCAAAACCGACAGCAACGCCAACAGGGACAGGGTCCATCGGATCACGATGTTCTCCAAAATACGGGGAGCGGAAACGTTACGCGGAAATGACCGGTAACTTGCGACGGCCGATGCCCTCGGCGTCTTTCGTCTTGGGCAGACGATGTGCGTTGGTCTTTTCCCAATCGGCGACTTCTTCCATCAGTGCGTCGACGATGTCTTTTTCATCGACGCGGCGAACGATCTCGCCGTTGCGGAAGATCATGCCTTTGCCGTTGCCCGCCGCGATGCCAATATCCGCTTCGCGCGCCTCGCCGGGGCCATTGACGACGCAACCGAGCACGCTGATTTTCACGGGTAAACGGCGACCCTGCAACCGCTGTTCGAGTTCGGCAATGATCTTTTCGAGGTCGATCGCAAGCCGTCCACACGTGGGGCAGGCGATGATTTCCGGGCGGCGCACCCGGCGTTGTGTGGCTTGCAAAATATCGAATGCAGCCAAAATCTCCGGGATCGGGTCGCCGAGCAACGAGATGCGGATCGTATCGCCGATGCCATCGAGCAAGATCGGAGACAAACCCGCCGATGATTTCGTGACGGCGTACGGCGCTTTTCCCGCTTCGGTGATGCCGATGTGCGTTGGGTAATCGCAAAGTTGCGCGAACAGCCGATACGCTTCAACCGCCACCAGCACATCCGATGATTTCAGCGACACGATGATATCGTGGTAGCCTTCGCTTTCGGCAACTTCGATCGAACGCAGTGCGCTTTCGACGATCGCGGGCGGGCATGGGAACTCGTACTTCTCAACGAGTTCGCGTTCGAGCGAACCGGCGTTGACGCCGATGCGCATCGGTATGCCTTTGTCTTTCGCTTTGCGAACGACTTGTCGGAAGCGGTCGTAACCGCCGATGTTACCGGGATTGATGCGGATTTTGTCGATCGGGTGATCGAGTGCCGCGAGTGCCATTTTGTAATCGAAGTGAATATCGCAGATAAGCGGAATCGAGATTTTGTCGCGAATCGCACTGAGTGCCCCCGCATCTTCGGGCTTGGGCACAGTAACTCGCACCAGTTCGCAACCGGCTTCTTCGAGTGCGAGAATCTGCTTAATCGTGCCTTCGACATCGAAGGTGTCGGTCGTCGTCATCGACTGCACCCAGATCGGGTTGGTGCCACCGATTACGAGTTCGCCAACTTTCACTTCGCGAGTCTTGTGCCGCGGCTTACCAGGAACTTTCTGAGCAGTTTCGAGAACGCGCAAGTCGAATCGAGACATTGGACTACCCCTGGAAGCGAACGGCCACATCATCCTGATGAACTAACCGAGGATAGTCTAGGTCGCATCACGCTTGGGGGGTAGACCTTGTTCATAGCCGGGTCTCTCGCAGGCGCGATCTTTTGTCGCTGGGGCCTGTGACCCCGGTCTTGTAGCTGGGTTCCCAGAAGGGGCTGCCACCGGCCTCATAGAGGCCGGCTACATAGAAAGGCTGTGACCCCGCGAGTCGTACCCCTGAGCAATACACGCACATGACATTAGACACGCCGATACCCAATTGGCAACTCCCGCCAGGGGTCGATCGCGGCCTCTGGGATTACCTTCACAGCAACGAAATGGTTGGCGGTTACGATGCACATATGGCGTTGTCCCCGCTCGCCGCTGCCGACATTTCTTACTGCGAAACGCACTTTGCCAAGCCCGGTTCGCTCGTCGATCTCGGCTGCGGTACGGGGCGACTCACGCAACATTTCGCACGCCGGGGATTCAAATGTCTTGGAGTCGATCTTTCCGAGGAAATGCTCACGGCGGCTCGCGCAAACCCCGTGCTAAATGCCGAGTACCTTCAGGCGAACCTCGTCGATCTCGCGCCGCTGCCCAATGACACATTCGACTATGCCGCGTGTCTGTTTAGCACGCTAGGGATGATTCGCGGGGCGGACAATCGCATGGCCGCATTGCAATCGGTCCATCGCGTGTTGAAACCCGGCGGGTACCTCGTGCTCCACGTCCACAACCGGCGATTCTACCCCATCGCAATACGCACAATCCGTACGGGTGACATCGCGATGTCTCAGGCCTACGGCGGAGCCAAACTCTCGCTGTATCACTTCACTCGCCACGAAGCGATTTCCCTCTTAAAACGATCGGGTTTTGACGTGCAAAACGTCTCGCCGATCGGTGTCCGTTCGACTAGCGGATTATCGCACAAGTGGCTGTTTCCCACGCTACGCGCCTACGGCTATCTGATCGCCGCACGCAAGCGATAATTCGCGAAATCCGTACCTTCCGAGCGCACACAATCGACGTAAGTCCGAATTGCGAAACTATTTTTGGGGTCATTTTCGTGTTTTTTCGTCTCAATAAGCCCCTTTTTTGATCGCAAATGACTGATCTGAAAGCGGTTTTTTGGCCGTATCTCAAACCTATATCGTGGGTTACGCCGAATACTCTTATTGAGACAGACGTAGCGATTACCGACCATTTCGCGTCCAAAAGCGACCAAAAATCGACCGTGCGCGCCTTTTCTATGTCACCGCGCGCACTTTCTATGTCATTGCGCGCCTTTTCTATGTCACTTCGTGCACGTCGCGAATTCCGACTTACGTCATATCGTCGTAAACTTATTGACTCTCAGAAATTGTGTAGATGTGCCTAAAAATTACCCGAAGTATACGTCGAATCGGATTTCGTCGAACGGCTGTGCGGTCAGTTTGCGGTTGAGAAATCTGCTCTGGTGAACCGCTGCCAATGTGAGCGATGAGCAAGCGTGCCGCGATCTCCGGATCGTGCGACGCGAGTTGCGAATCCCGAATTAATAGGCGTGCTTCTGCTTCTTGAATAGCATCGTCAGCACGGTCAGCACGATGATGCGCAGATCGAAGAGCGGGTTCCAATGTGTGATGTAATAAAGGTCGAATTGCACGCGGCGGCGGAGCGACGAATTGCCACGCCAGCCGTTCACTTGCGCCCACCCGGTTAGCCCCGCCTTGACCGCGTGGCGTGCCATGTAGTTCGGGATCGTTTTCTTGAATTGATCGACGAAGTACGGGCGTTCCGGTCGCGGCCCGACGAGGCTCATCTGCCCGAGCAGCACGTTCAGAAGTTGGGGAAGTTCATCGAGATTACTCGTTCGCAGGAACGCGCCGAGCCGCGTGACACGGGTGTCGTTGCAGGCCGTCATCTGCGGGCCGGACGTCTCCGAATCGATCCGCATCGTGCGGAATTTCAGCATCATAAAGCGGTCGCCGTTCACCGAGCAACGCTCTTGCCGGTAAAGGATCGGCCCCGGGCTGGTGAGCTTGATGAGTACCACGATCAGCGCGAGTAACGGCGACAAAACGCAGATTCCGATTAGCGAAAATACGACGTCCATGATCCGTTTCACGACGACGTTGACGCCGTAATGGTTGCTCTCCCGCAGGCCGATGACTGTCATGCCTTGGAGGTTCGTCGTCGTCAGCGATAGCCCGGACATTGCGGGTGCATCGGCCACGAGGCGGACTTCGACGAGCGATTGCGAGAGGATATCGAAGACGCGGCGGGCATCGCCGTAGCGGTTCATGGGGAGCGCGATAAACACGTGCTCGATGTGGTGGTCCGCAACGAGTTGCGCGAGGTCGCGGATCGGCCCGACGATGTGCAGATCGTTCTGCCGTTTGGCTTTTTCATCTTCGACGTACGCGACGGTTTGAATGCCCATCCACGACGACGCTTCGAGCGATTTCGCGGTCTGCCGCGCGAGCCGACCGGTACCGACGATGAGCGCATGACTTTGATTAAAGCCCTTGCTGCGCAGCCTTCCGAGCGCGAACCACGACAGCCGCCGACACAGAACAACGCCCGCAACGGCGAACACGGGGAACAAGGCCAGCACGCCGCGTGGGCGGTACGGCGACTGCATCGCGAAGGTAATCGCGACGGTGAGTAGCGCCAGAAAGCCGACGCCCTTGATGGCGTGTGCGAGTTCTTCACGGAACCGCGACAGTCGATTCACATCGTACATTTGGGCTATGCGATACGCGACGACTGCGAGAATGATGACGAGCGGAAGCTGGCCGACGCACAACGAAAATGGCGGCATATCCGGCGCGAGAATCGGCATGAGACCCGAACGCAAACGCACGAAATCGGCGAGCAGCCACGCGCAAGACGTAGCGAGGAGATCCCAAACCCAGAACCACGCACGGAGCGGTTCGCTACTTCGCGGAATCATATCGCCCGTCCGTAGGGGAACCTGCGGGTACTGCACAACACGATCTTTTAGCCACAGGTGCGCGAAAATGTCAATATGGCAAAACGGTCGTAGGCCGTTCGTAGTAGGCACATTCCATGTGCCGTTCTCAAGATTGTTGCACGGGTAGAAGCAATCCATTTTCCGTATAGCGTTTTGATCGCATGATTGTTTGAATTCCGCGTCGTATCCGTTGTCGACAGCAAACTATCACAACGGCACATGGAATGTGCCTGCTACCACTAGAATACCGGTAACCCAAACGTCCTGAGAGTACCGAAATGCAACCGAATACCGACCAACTGCTTGCGAAACTGTATGCCTTGCGCAAGGACTATGCCGACGACCCGGAGGATGTTACGTTCATCGCGCTGGATCGTGCGTTCTTGTTCATTAGCTACAACATTGGCGCGTTCAAAGAGTACGTGCGCGAGCAGAACGAAAAAGCGTCACGCGAGTAGCGGTTCGATCACGTGGCCGTGAACGTCGGTCAGGCGGCGATCGATGCCGTTGTTGCGGACGGTCAACTTCGTGTGATCGATGCCGAGTAGGTGCAAGATCGTCGCGTGAATGTCGTAGACTTCGGTCGGGTGTTTGCGGTCGGCGGGCTTGTACCCGAAGTCGTCCGACGCACCGTAAGTCGTACCGCCACGAATTCCGCCGCCCGCCAGCCAGTTCGTGAAACAATACGGGTTGTGGTCGCGGCCTTTGCCACCTTGTGAACTCGGCATTCGGCCAAACTCCGTCGTCCACAAAATGATCGTGTCGTCGAGCATTCCGAGCCGTTTGAGATCGCGAATCAGTGCCGACGCACCGCGTGCCATACCGATGGCGAGCGGGCCGTGATCGCGTTTCACATCTTCGTGGCTATCCCAGTTCCGCCTCGGGAAGCCGTTGTCGTTTCCGCTGAAAATCTGCACGAAACGCACGCCGCGTTCGAGCAGCCGACGCGCCACGAGGCACTTTCGGCCGAAGGCGTCGATCTCCTCGATCGGGTTGATTTCCACATCGAACTTCGTCTGGCCATGATCGAGGCCGTACAGCGCCAGCGTCTCTTGCGTTTCCTTGGTAATGTCGAGCGCCTCCGGTGCGGCGAGCTGCATTTTCGCGGCGAGTTCGTAACTGCGGATGCGGGCATCAAGCCGGTCGTCGCCGCTGCGCGTGGCCGCATGTTCGCGGTTCATTTTCGCGAGCACATCGATCGCGGACGCATCTGCGGCGCGTGTAATAAACTTCGCACGTTCGTTGGGGAAAAGGTCTTCGATCGGGTTCTTCGTGCCGGGGTAAATCGCACAGCCCTGATGGTGTGCGGGCAGGAATGCGGAGTCCCAGTTTTTGGTGCCGTTCGAGGCCAACCCGCGATGGTCGGGAAGCACGACGAACGTCGGCAGATTGTCGTTTGCGCTGCCCAGGCCGTAGCTGATCCAACAACCCATGCCGGGGAAACCGGGGCGGTTGAACCCCGTCGTTTGCAACAGCGTGCCTTGCGAGTGAACGCCGGTTTTGCCGACGACGTTATGCACGAATGCCATGTCGTCGACGACATCGCCAAGTGGGGCGACAACCTCGCTGAGGTGCTTGCCACTTTTGCCGTACGGTTTGAAGTCCCAGACCGGTTTCAGCCACGGGCCGAGGCCGTTCTGAAATGCCTCCACCGGTTCGCCGAAGTCGGCAGCCTGCCCGTGTCGTTTAATTAACTCGGGCTTGAAGTCAAACAGGTCTACGTGGCTCGCAGCACCCGCCATGAACAATTGCACGACGCGCTTCGCACGCGGTTTATGGTGCGGCACCGCACCGGCGGTCATGCACGCCAACGCAATCCCACTGAGGCTCG
>JANXNT010001338.1 GCA_025353985.1 Limnoglobus sp. | reverse complement strand
GTTGCCATCGCTGAAGAGCAAGTAACCACCAAGACCAGCGACGGCCGTCGCTGGGCTTTCGTCCTACGGCTTTTCTGCGGTTCGTTTCTTCTGGCGGTCCTGGAGAACTTTGATCGAGTAGCCGCCGATCATTTTCTTGTCGTCGATGTAAAACCAGTCTTCGATTTCCTTCACGGATCGCTTGACGACATCGCCTTCCTTGATGTTCGTGAGGAAGTTCGGCACGTTCGCGAGTTTACCGACGATCATGCCGTCTTCGATCTTGTCGACGGATACCCACATGAACTCCGATTCGCTCTTTTTGTCGTTGAATTTGAACTTCACACTGTGGCTCTGACCCGTTTTGTCCTCGAAGGCTTTCTCGAAATCGCCCCACGACTTGCGGGCTTTTTCGACGGCGGCTTTCATGTCGGCGTCGTCGTTTTCGATGTTGACGACGCCGTCGTTCGCGAGGCTGAGCGCCTTCCCTCGCTTCATTAATTTCAGCGTGGCGGCGTTTGCTGCGAACAGTTTGTTCTTTTCCGGAAAGTAGAGGATCGTACAGTTTTTATCGTGAAATTGTGCGATCACTTTGCTCAAAAGCTCGTACTGTTTCTCTTCGTTTTTCTCGTTGGGTTCGCCGCCCAAAATGTCCACCGAGAACCACGCTTCGTGGTCGCGCATCGCCTGCCCGAGTTCCTTGTCGCCCGTTTTGCGGACGATCTCTTTCGCCATCTTTTCGCTATCGGTCGTGTATGGTGTCGACCGCGAATTGATAAGAAGTGTCAGATCTTCTTTCTCGAACGTGCAGATCGTAGCCAGTTCCGTGGCCGCCACCATGACATCGTCGGTTTTGTCGGTGCCGATTTTGTATGTCGGGAACGCCTTCTTGATTGCCGCAATGACCTTCGCTTCATCCATTGCGTAAGGCGTTGTCCGCAAAAGTACGAGCGAACGGAGCGGCTTATCTTCGTCTTTCGTAGCCGCTTTTTTATCGTCGGCTGTTTCGGCTTTCTTCGGCTTCGCATCCTCGGCCATCGAGAATGCGAACGTGAAAACGAGCACCGTTAAGCCAGCCAAACAACGAGCGATCATGGCAGAACCTCGGAAAAGGAAGTGAACATTACGCGAAGCGGAAGTGCAAAACGTCGCCGTCTTGGACGGCGTACTCCTTGCCTTCGAGGCGGAATTTACCGGCTTTCTTCGCACCGGATTCGCCGTCGAATTCTATGTAGTCGGCGTAAGCCACGGTCTCCGCGCGAATGAAGCCTTTTTCGAAATCGGTGTGGATCACGCCCGCCGCAGCTGGGGCCATCGTGCCGGCGGGGATCGTCCAGGCGCGGGTTTCCTTCGGGCCGACGGTGAAGTACGTGATGAGT
This sequence comes from Limnoglobus sp., assembly GCA_025353985.1. Classification (GTDB taxonomy): domain Bacteria; phylum Planctomycetota; class Planctomycetia; order Gemmatales; family Gemmataceae; genus Limnoglobus. The sequence continues at coordinate 99 of JANXNT010001338.1, read as the reverse complement.
TCGAGCAACTGGTACCCGGCGTGAATGACCCGCGCCAGGCCGGTCTGCGTCAGGCCGAGCGAATCGAGGAAGTCGCGTTTGTCATCGGCACTCGTCAAC
>JANXNT010001313.1 GCA_025353985.1 Limnoglobus sp. | reverse complement strand
ATCGGTCGTGAAGGGGGGCGATTCCATGTCGTACCCGATGCAAAAGTCATACATATTGGTCACGCTTCGAGTGGAGGAGGATTTCCACCGATTGCATTATACTTTCATACTCGTAATCAGTTATTGTTGTGCCAAAAGCATGTGCAGGGTGGCTCGAGTTTGTCGTTCACAATTCGATACTTACGTACATGCCTCGACCATGCCGGCTGTTTTGTAGCAAACGAACAGCCCGAACGAGGCCAAGCCATCGTCGATGCTATTTTTGCTTTGATCACAAGAGAATCCGGCTCACCCAAGTGGTATGCTCGTAATCCATCATTATCAAAATTCCTCACCCGTCATCCGTGGCACCTCATTCGGGCGATGGACATGCTTTTACGGTTCATCGGTCCCAAGACTGCCAAAGGGGTGCCCGCGTGAAGATCGCTTTCGTCAGCTACGAATGTCCTCCGGAGGCGGGGGGTGGGATTGGGACGTATATCTGGGAAGCGTCGCGGATGTTGGCGACGCGGGGGCACCATGTCGAGGTGTTTGCGGGCAGCCCGAATCGGTCGAGTACGAGCGAACTCCCCAATGGTGTCATCGTGCATCGAGTGGAAGTCGCCGACCGTAGAACTTTTCCCGCGAAAATCGCACCCATCGTCGTCGAACGGCACCAGGCTGTCCGGTTCGATGTCCTCGAAGGCCCCGAATACATGGCCGAAGCCGCCGAAGCCCGGCGACAACTTCCCGATCTGCCGTACGTCGTGAAACTGCACACGAGCATGTATTTCGTTCGCCAAATCGAGTACGCAGCGATGGGACTCCGCGAACGAATTTCGCACCGTTGGAAGTCGTATCGCCGGGGCGTGCCGCCGGATTGGTCGTCGAAGCATCCGGTGAGTCGTGGTGAAGTGGGGGAGGTATTGGCAGCAGGGCGTATCGCATCGCCGTCGCGGGCAATCGGCGAACGAGTCGTCCGCGAGTGGGCGGCGTCACCTGCCAAAGTCGATACCTTTCCGTACCCGTTCTCACCAACAATAAAGTATTTGCGTATACCGATTGGAAACGAATCGCAAATTGTGACATTCGTCGGTCGCCTCGAACTTCGTAAGGGCGTGATCAATTTAGCAAGGGCGATCCCTCACGTTTTGAGGGTTTGCCCCGATGCCAAGTTTTGCTTTGTAGGAGGCACGCTCGGTTCACCCCTGCCCGGCGTGACGATGGACGAGTTCCTCAAGCAGAGACTGGCCAAACACGCGGATTCCGTCGAATTCAAAGGACGCCAAGACCCGGAAAACCTGCCCGCGATTCTCGGTCGATCCGCGATCGCGGTGTTCCCGAGCCTATGGGAAAGCTTCGGTTACGTCTGCCTCGAAGCGATGGCAGCTGGGCGTGCTGTGATCGGTTCTCAGAATTGCGGACTGGAGGAACTACTCGACGGCGGTCGGGTCGGTCGCGTGATCGACCCGCATAGCCCCGAGGATATCGCAGCGAAAATTATCGAACTGTTACAAAACGCGAGCGAGCGCCATCGTCTCGGCGAACTCGCACGGGAACGCGTGCTTTCAACGTACGCCCCCGAT
>JANXNT010001301.1 GCA_025353985.1 Limnoglobus sp. | reverse complement strand
CGAAAACGACTCGTTTTCCTGGTCAAAACACGCGTGTTGCCATCATCTGTGGGATCCGCGCCGCCATCGCTGGCGCGGTCGAGCATGTCGTGGATCGACTCGGCGATTTGGAATCGTGCGATTACTTCGTCACCGGTGGCGATGCTCTGCTGCTGTTGCACGATGTCGATCGCATTCCGTTCGTACACGTTCCCACACTGGTACTCGAAGGTATCCGAATCTCTGCCGAGGCGCTACCGTGAATAACACGCGGGTAACCGTTCTGACCCCGCCCGGCACCGGGGCCATCGCCACGACTCGCGTTACGGGAGTGACTGCGTGGGCCGTGGTAACAGAGATGTTTCGCCCCGCGAATGGCACAAAGTTACCGAGCGTCCCTACACGGCATCGCGTTTGGTTTGGCCATCTCGGCGACGGCATCGGCGATGAAGTCGTACTCGCGGTGAAGGAGATCGACCCCGAGCCGGTGCTGGAAATTCATTGCCACGGCGGGCGTCGCGTGGTGGCGTGGATCGTCGAACAATTGCAATCCGCCGGGTGCGAATCGCGGCAAACGGAAATCACAACGCCGTGGGATGTGTTGGCGAAAGCACGCACCGTTCGCACGGCATCGATCCTGCTCGAACAGTGCCAAGGCTCGTTCTCGCGTGCAATTCAAGCGATAATCGACGCGATTGGTATGGGTGACATACCGCTGGCACAACAGCGAATTGCCCGCATTCTCAGTTTCGCCGAACTCGGAAGGCACCTCGTCGAGCCGTGGAAAGTCGTTGTCGCCGGGGCACCGAATGCCGGGAAAAGCTCGTTGATGAACGCACTCGCAGGGTACACGCGGAGCGTCGTCTCGCCGGTGCCAGGCACGACGCGGGATGTCGTGAGTGCAACGCTGGCCTTCGATGGCTGGCCGATTTCGCTATCCGACACCGCCGGTTTACGCATCGCAGCCGATTCGTTGGAAGCATCGGGCTTGGACGTCGCGCGACGATTCCTTCGCAATGCCGATCTCATCGTCTGGCTGCTCGATTCGACCGAATACGAGCCAGTGTGGCCGACTGACGATATGGTGTCATCGACAAAATTGCTGTTGGTAAACAGCAAGATCGATTTGCCCGCTGCCGCGTGGGTCTCGAAGGCTACGCACGAGGTTTTGGCGATATCGACATTCACCGGCAACGGCATCGATACGCTAATTGCGAAAATCGTGGCGCGACTCGTGCCAATCGTTCCCGAACCCGATGAAGCTGTGCCGTATTCTTCGCGAACTGCGGACGCTCTGCTTGCCGCCAGCGTTTGTCTGAGTGATGCGAGTGCCGATGAAGCCGTTGCGATCTTGCGGAGTGTCTCTTTCGCCGATCTGGCAG
>JANXNT010001268.1 GCA_025353985.1 Limnoglobus sp. | reverse complement strand
TCCGCCCACTAATCCACCATCACATGCAGTTTTAATGTGCGCGAATTAGCCGCGACGCGCAGGCTTTGCGTAGCGGAGCGCGTGGACTTCACCCACCTCCAGACAATCCCCGAATATGGGTGACGCGCACGCGCTCCGCTCCGAAGACTCCGCGTCGCGGCTAATTCCCGCAACGCGAATGGAGAACGATCGCAGCATCGAAAATGCACATCGCCCACGACGCAGGAAGAATCAGGGGAGTCACCTCCCCCGCTCGCCAAGAGGTCGTTCCCACCTCACAAAATCTCGCCGATTGGCGAGCTGTTTTCGTTCACCCACACGATTTCGCGAAGTCAATAAGTTTGCGTGGAAATGACGTAAGTCAGAATTGTGTGTCCTGCACGGACGTACTCAAAAGTGCGCCGAAATGACATAGAAAAGGCGCGCCGTGACATAGATAAAGGCGCGCACGGTCGATTTTTGGTCGCATAGTGACGCGAAACGGTCGGTACTTGCGACGAGTCGCGGACCGATTGCGGTCGCCATAACCCATGACAGGATCACAGGATCCGGCAAAATTGCCCGAAACCGACAAGCAAAAGACGATCAAAAAGTGGCGTTTTAAGACGAAAAAACACCCGAAAACACGGTTTTGGAGTGTTCGCAATTCGGACTTACGACGATTATGAGAGACGAAAATCTCACTTCTGGATCATGTTCACCACCAGAAGTGCCAGCCCGACGACTGCGAGTAGTAGGCTACCGAGGATGATCGTTCGCAAGAGCGAATACATGCTGTGCAGCTTGCCGAGTGCCTTCATGAGGTGCCAGACGTCTTCGTTTTTGGTTTCGACGACTTTGCGAAACGCATTGGCGGAACCGCCGGTCCAGAAGCCGATCGACAGGCAAAGCAACATCGCGGCCGCCAACCCGACCGTCGGTGCGTAACCGGCATGGCTTTGTAGCGAGGTCACGAGTTGGAGCGCGAAGAAAATCGTAAAAGCCAACCCGAGCAACAACATCAACGAGGCCAGCGCCTTCATCGAATCGGCTAGCCCGCTAATCGTGCGGTTGTGCTCCTCGGTGAACTCGAATTGCTGCGATTTGAACTCCGGCGTCGGTTCGGTAGCCATGTGTGCCTTTCGGGTTGTCGCGATTTACGGGGATACTCGGGTAGTGTAGCGGAACGCTTCGCGAGGGTTCACTTCTGAAACAGTGGGCTTTTCCAGATGCCGAGTTTGTTTAGCCAGAATTGCCAGACGGCGCGGAGCGTTTCGAGGCCGTACTTCGTGCTGCGGCCGAAGTTGATTTGGCTCGCTTCATTGAAATAGCGCACCGGCACCGGGACGTCGCCGAGGCGGAAGCCGAAGTGGACGGCTTGCACGAGGAATTGCGTGTCGAAGACGAAGTCGTTGCTGTTGCGGTCGAACGGGATCGTTTCGAGAACTTGGCGGCGATAGACGCGGAAGCCGCTATGAAACTCGCCGAGGTTCTGGCCGAGCGCGACGTTCTCGAACATCGTCAGCCCGCGATTGCAGATGTACTTCCACCACGGCATCCCGCATTTCAGGGCTTCTTTACGAGAGCGAACGCGGTTGCCGAGCACGACATCGCAGATGCCGAGTTCGATGATACCGACCGCGTGCGGGATCACCCGCGCATCGTATTGATAGTCCGGGTGGATCATCACGATCACGTCCGCGCCGCGTTCGAGGCAGTAGCGGTAGCAGGTTTTTTGGTTGCCGCCATAGCCGAGGTTCTGCGGGTGAACGATCACCGTCAGCCCCATTTGTTTCGCGATTTCCACCGTGCGATCTTTGCTGCCATCGTCGACGAGGAGGATTTCGTCGACGCAACCCGCTGGGAAATCGGCAATAGTGGCGGCGAGCGTTTTCTCGGCGTTGTACGCGGGCAGAACCGCGATGATCTTGTGGATGCGGGGCCGATCCGGAGCGACGGGGCGGAGGATACTATCGACGTGAAACACCGCGTGGCTGGGGTTCAGCGGCGGTTCGAGGAGCAAAGTTTGCGACATCGCGGCGAAGACTCGGTGGAAGGCAACGGCGTGACCTGCGATTCGCAAAGTCACACCGCTTCATGATATGCCTTCGGCGCACAACCGGTTACGCACGGAGGCGAAGGTTGCCGATGGCCCCTTCGCTTCGCCCGCCGACGAGTTGCTTCAGGTCGGCGATCTGCCGCGAAAGTTCGAGTTGCCCGGTAACGAGGTCGGCGATTTGCTCGGAAGCGAAACTCGCCGAAACGCCGCCGTGGCCGTGCTCTTCGCCCATGCCTAATAGCCGTACGGTTTGATCGCGCAGCCGTTCGGAAACGAGATCGAACGCGGCGGCGTGTCGATCGTTCATACCGCGAACATCGTCCGAAAGCAGGCGGATCGACGCGTCGAATTTATCGACGAGCCCATCAAGACGTTCGTCGACCGAAACCTGGAATCGTTGGGCTTCGGTTTCGGCGCGGGTCGTCGTGTCGGCGATCTGCGCTTCCGCAGTCGCCATGCGTGGGGCGATCTCGGCGAGTTGTGCGACGGCCAGCGAAATGTCTTCGAGGCGAACGACCGTATCGGCAATCGGTACGGCGTGCGCTGTCAGCCGTTCGGATAAGGCTTCGAGGCGAGCAGGCAGGCACGCCATTTCCGCCAACCGCTTCGGCACTTCGGCGAGTGCCGCGAACTGCTTGGAATAATCCGGTGCCGCCGGGAATGCAGCCAACTGTGCGGGCACTCCCGCGAGTGCGATGAGTTGTTGCGCCACGACATCGGTATGGGCCGCAATCTCGGACACGACGCGGTTCGTTTCGCGAATCTGCTCGGGCAAGATCGCCGTGCGTTCGTGGATTGCCGTCAATTGCTGAACGAGGCCGACCGTGGTCGCTCGGATCGTATCGAGATCTCCGAATCGTCGCTCCACCGACGACAAACGATCTGCGACGGCAGCGAAGAGAACTTCAATCGTGGCCGCATGTTCGATCGCTTCGACCTGTATCGACTGCGCCGTTTCGATCACAGTTTTGTGCGTTGCGGCGGTCGATGCTTGGCGTTGGCGATCCGCTTCCGAAAATTGTTCGGCGATCCGCGCCATCGCCACGTTCAGCGCGGCGAGTTTGCCTTCGACGTACTGGCCGCGGTCGGCGAGTTGGCGGAAGCCATCGTGCTGATTCGCGAGCATCGTTTGGAACGTCCCGCGCGTCTCGGCCTGTACGGTTTGCGATTGCTGATATTGCTTGTGGAAGTTCCAAGGCAACACGATCAGACGCTTGACGTAGCGTGCGGCTTGCCCGATGACGGGGATCGTGCGAACGCGTGGCCGCAGCCAGTGGACGACTTTGCGAACCCCGTTCGGCGACTGGATCGGATTCATTTGGCATACTCCTTATGCGGCGCGGCGTTCGACCTTCGTCGGGGCGAATCCGTCGCGGAACGTTCGGTAAATGGAGGGTTCACTGTCTCGCGTCCCCACCGTGGGGAGTTCGTCGACTAATTGCAATCGCTTGTCGGTGAGGTATTTTGCAACGCCCGTCGGGTATCGCCGAAGGCCGGAGAACACGGCAGTGCGGAAGCGATCTTCGTACGCGGCCTGCGAAAAGTACGCCGCATATTCGCGTGCCTGTTTCGCCCATTCTTCGGCCGTCAACAACCCGATTGCGGTCGGTCGCATACCGCGCTGCCAGGCCCATTCGATTTGCGATAATCGCGTAGCGAGTGCCGTCACATCGCCCGTCGGGAACACGCGCCCGAGTCCGCCCGCCGTTTCGGGCGATGCCCCGGCATCCGAACAAATCACGTAGCAACCGCTCGTCAGCGCTTCGACGATCGGCACCCCGAAGCCTTCGTGGTGCGACGGAAACACGAAGACATCCGCTTCGGCGTAACGACGTGCGAGTTCATTTGCGGATAGATCGTGATGGAACCGAACCCGGTTGCGGAGTAACGGCGACTTCGCGAATTCCCGCAAATGCGCGAGGTATTCCGGGTCGCACCAGGCCGTGCTGCCTGCGAGGTCGAGCGTGGCATCGGCGTTGCGCGCGGCGAACTTCGCGAATGCGGCCATCAGGTCTGAAATGCCCTTCGACGCGACAAATCGCCCGACGTACAGTAACCGCAACGGCTGCCCGATTCTCACGGGGCGACGCGGCAACGGCTGGTACGAGATCGCCGGTGGGACGCGCGTAATCCGCTCGGGCGGAATCTCAAACGACTCGAGTTCCTTCTGGATGTACAGGCTCGTCGTTTGCACGCGATCCGCCGCGAACAACTCGTTCGCCTGGCAGAACGACTCCGCAAGCGTCGGGTGTTCGGTCGGGTTCAGCAATGCCGGTGGCGTGATGCCGTGGTAATACCCGATCACGTGCGACGTCCGCGGCGCGAGCAAAATCGCATCGAACGCCGGGTATCGAATGCCGAAGTGGAAGACGATAATATCGGACGATTGAAAGTGCGCATCGGCGACGATTGCCGCCGCCGATGTCACTTCGACGATACGCGAATCGCGAACGTTGCCGCCCATGTGGAACATACGTACGTCGGCAGTCGGCCCACCCGCAAGCGGCATCGAGAGTGCATCCGCTTGCTGACGCGCGATGTTCGAAATCGCATCGCGGGACACGATGCAACCGGCGATAATCGATGCGCGAAGCGGTTCCCCACTGGCCCGTCTCATGGTGTTCCTCATGCGGCAAGGATGCGGGGTCGGGGTAGTATCCGTACGATGGCAGCGCGGGTCATTGCGGCCGGGGCGTAGCGTTGTTCGTACTCCGCGCGGGCCGCGCGACTCATTCGCAAACGCAACGGTTCGTCGTGAAACAGCCTACGAACTAAGCCACTTCGCGATGTCGTGCTGCCGGGGTAGCCGAGAAATCCGGTCACGCCATCGACGATGACATCCGTCGCCACACCGACCGCGCAGGCAACGATCGGTTTGCCGAACATCATCGCTTCGAGAAGGGGGATCGCCGACGATTCGGTGTGCCCGGCCCAACACACGACCGCCGCCGTCGCCAGCGAATCGGCTTCGGGGACAGTCGGAAATTCACTCAGCAAGTCGACGCGAATCGCAGCCGCTTCGTTCGATTCGCCGATGAAATAAATGCCAGCCACCGGCTCGGTTTCCTCCGTTGCACGATCCGTTACGGCAAACGGAAATCGCTCGAAACTCTTTGCGTGGGGAGGGCCGTCGGCAGATCGTTTCGCGGCACGCAACGCCCGCGGCGATGGCGACACGACCACTTTTGCGAGCGACATCGCGTACTGTTCGAGATCGCTACGTGGCTCGTTCGCCATATACGCAATCGTGCGGAAGCGATCGTCGAGCAACGCGAACAGCCCCTCCGCATTCGCGGTTGGCACCCAGACCGTCGCGATTTCGCGAGCCTCTGTAAGAGCAAGTAATTGCGTGTGCGCCGCCTTCGCCCACTCTTCGCACGTACACGGCGTGTGCGGCGGGATGCGGTGAATCCAGACGTCGTCGACGATCGGTACACCCGATTCAGCTTCGACAATCACGTGGACTTCGACGCCGGCCGCCGCCAGTCCCGTCGCGATCTGCCGAAACTGCCGGTTCCCGTCGTCGGTGCCAGAAAAATACTCGCGAAGAATGAAACCGACGGTTTGATGTGGCACCTGCCGTACGGCCGTTTCTCTCTGCTGCCCCAGCGTATATTCGGCGAGATGCACAATCGCACCATCGACCGCCGTCACGCGAAACCCGGCATCGATCAGCCGCGAACACGCATTGGCATCGATCTCCAAATCGGCCTGCGATTCGTTGAAACCACCGATCGCGAGAAGCGTCGCACGTCGGTAACTGATGCTCGACGGATGCGGGCAGAGGAACGGGTCCGCCGTCGGAATTTGGAATGGCGTCAGCGGCGCAGCAACGTAGTTGACGATGCCTTTTCGCGATACCACCCGATAGCCGGTTTCACCCGCAATGTGGCCGCCAACAACGGCAACCGACGCCGCGTGATAGCCTTCGACGAGTCGCGCCAACCAGCGACTATCGGGAACCGAACCCGCTTCGAGGAACGCGACGATCTCACCCGTTGCCCGGGACACGCAGCGATTCCGCGTGACGGCGACTCGCCGACTGGGGTTCGGAATTTCCAGAACATCGGGTCCGAACGTACCGAGTTCGGTTTCCGAAATTGCAACGATTCGCTCGAAATTGCCATGCGTTTGATGCGTGAGTGCGCGCAGCGTGACCTGTTTCGCAGCCGACGTACCAGATGTGACAACCACGCTGACCCGCATCGATGGCATCCGTTAGCAATAGCGCGCGAATAAGGCGCGTCTTAACGATTATCGGCTATACGAAGATGTGAGTTTAACGAAGCTGCGGGGAATTCAGACGAGTGGGTCGCTGCGATTGACAGCGGATCGGCATCGGGGCTACAACGGGCAAAATTCGTCCGGAGTATCGATCGATGTCTGCGGTCTTCATTCGCTGGTTCGTTGCGTTGGTCCTGCTGGCCGTTGGGTTATGGCAAGGGCCGCTGAACCTCGTCGGGTCGGAATTGCAGTATCTGCCGGGCGACCATATCGACAATCGCTTCAACCACTACATCCTCGAACATGGCTATCGCTGGCTGAATGGCCAAGAGCGCAACTTCTGGCATTCGCGGTTCTGTTTCCCCTCACGCTGGATGACGACAGGGTCGGAGAATCACCTCGGCACACTGCCGCTATATGCCGCGTGTCGCAAGTTTGGTGCGGACCCCGAACGCGCGTTCCAGTTGTGGTATCTCGGGCTGACGGCGCTGAACTACGTCGGCTGTTACTGGGGGTTGCGTAAGCTCGGTTTGGGCGCGTTGGCGGCGGTGGCGGGCAGTTACCTGTTCGCGTTCGGGTTGCCGATGATGGGGCAAGTCACGCACATTCAAATGGTGCCGCGATTCCTCGTGCCGATGGCGGTGGCGTGCGTGTGGCGATTCCTTTGGTCGCCCACGTGGGTGTGGCTCGGTGGCAAGGCCGCATGCCTCGTCGGGCAAATTTATTGCAACATGTACATCGGGCTATTCTCGACGATGCTGCTCGCGGCGGTGATGCTCGCAACGGTCGTGGTTGCGCGAAAAGCACTTCCATGGAAGGCGATATTTCGCCCCGGTCGTGCCGAGTGGCTACGTCGCGTCGGCGGTTGCGCACTGCCGATGTTGGCATTGGCGTACGTGACGGTGCCATACTTGCGGACGAGCACGACGTACCGCGTGCTGCCCATCGCAGAGGTTCTCACGATCGCTCCGGACCTGGCCGCGTGGGTAAGGCCGCCGGTGGAATCGCAGTCGTGGGGCTGGCTGCGCGCGGTCTTGCCGGACCGAGACGCGGTGCCGTTCGTGTGGGAGAAATTGCTGTTCCCCGGCGCGATCGCGTACATCGGCGCGCTGTACGGTGTCGTGCAATTGTTGCGGCGATTGCGCGGGAAACTGACACTCGGCAACAACCTGCCGACGTGCGCCGTGGTGATGGTCGCGGTGCTGTTGCCGGTGCCGTTGTTGTTCTTGCAAATGGGTGGCGTGTCGATCTACGAAGGGCTGTTAGCCGTACCCGGCGTTGCCAAACTGCGTGCGAGTGGCCGCGTGATACTGGTGCTGTTGTTGCCGCTCGGATTCCTCGTTGGCTGCGTGCTCGAAGCCTCGTTGCACTTTCGCTATCGTGCGATCGTTCCGCTGTTTCTCATCGCATTGGTGCTGGATTTGCAGATGATTCCGCCCGGCGACCCGCGTTGGAACGAAGTGCGCTACCCCGTGGCCGACTCTCGGAACCAGCGCGAGATGTGGGCGAATGCGATCCGCAAAGAACCCGGCGCGAAGGTGGTGTATGCGTTCCCGCCGCGCGACACCGATGAGTTCGCGGTTTATGCACTGCAAGTCGATGTCATGTGGGGTGCGATGGAGGCTGGCGTACCGACCGTGAATGGCTACACCGGCTACACGCCGAACGAATGGTTCTACTTCGACAATTACTGCGACTTGTTGCACTGGCTGCGCATCCGCGGCGTGTTGACACCGGAGTTATTGGACGGCGTATTGACGTTCGGCGTGCCAAAAGGGAACGAAGATCGCGAAGCCGAACGAGAATTCCGCACAAAATTTTTGCCGCGCGCCGTACCACTGACACCCCACTGACAGTGGTGCCGACGATTTTCGTGTTGACACGCAGCACGGTACGACGGTATGCGCGTCTCACGCTTGTTTTCTAGGCGCGTTTTGCGTTGCGAATCGGAGTTTCCATTCGCAGCGCGCGCGGCGATGTGTGGATAAGAGACTCGCACCGCGGGCGTAGCGCCTAGCGCGCGAGTCAGAATCTGCGCGAGCGGGCAAATGCAAACTTGTTTTTCTGAAATGGGGCGTTAGGATTCTCCATTAAGAAAGTACGAGCGTATCTCACCCGACGCGTTCCGTTACTTCCCCGCAGAATTGCTGGTCGCTGTTGACCGCAATCCGGGTCGAGTAGAACCGTGGAGGTCCAGGTGTTTATGAGCGAGTCCGAAGCGCGCCAACCGCTCGCCAATCAGACGGCCCTTCCGGTCGTGAGCGGATTCGAGGAAGACGAGCCTCCGAGTCGAATGCGACGCAATCCGGCATGGAAGGATGTGCCGGACCACCAATGGGACGACTGGCGATGGCAGACCCAAAATTCTGTCCGGTCCATTCGTCAGCTTCGCAACCTCATTTCCTTTTCCCCCGACGAACTCGAAGCCTTGGGAAAACTGGAAAGCGATTACAAGCTCGCCATTCCGCCCTACTACTTTTCGCTGATCGATCCGCTGAACCCGGCCGATCCGATCCGACTGCAATCGGTGCCATCTCCGCTCGAAGCGGAATCGGGCTTCGAACTCGAAGACCCGCTCGAAGAAGAAAAGGATTCCCCGGTACCTGGCCTCACGCACCGTTACCCCGACCGCGTGTTGATGATTACCACGCCGAACTGCTCGATGTATTGCCGCTACTGCACCCGCAAACGCGCGACTCTTACTCGCGGTGGCTGGGAAGGCGTCAGCAAAGACGACGAGCGGATGATCGATTACATTCGCAAGAATCCGCAAATTCGCGACGTGATCGTTTCCGGTGGTGACCCTCTCACGTTGCCGCTTAGCAAACTGCGCTACTACCTCGACAACCTGAAGGCCATCGACCACGTCGATGTCATCCGCATCGGTACGCGAGTACCCGTGACGCTGCCGCAACGGTTGTACGATCAAG
>JANXNT010001267.1 GCA_025353985.1 Limnoglobus sp. | reverse complement strand
TGAGCTACACCAGGCCCATGGCAGATGTCAAGTGAGTTTTTAAAAGCTCGCAATCCTTGAGATACTTGGGGTTGCTGCAATACTCATAATCGCTATAAGTGTCTAATCAACCGATACGGTAAGCCTTTGTAAAAGTGGCTTTTTATCCGCCCAACGGAGTGGCTGACGCACCCCGATTTTTCGGAGCCATGCGACACATGCCTGAAATCGCCCTGACGCCTAACAGCAACATTCTCATTACTGGCGTGACTGGTTTAATCGGTGGGGAAATTCTGCGTTGTTTGCTCGATCGCGAACATCAGGGTCAGATCTGGCCACTGATTCGCGCAACGACCGAATCGCCGATTCACCGACTCGGCGTTCGATTCGCGCGAAGCCAAGACACGCGAGAAATCCCCGCGACGGTTCATGCCGTAAATGGCGACATCCAAAAGCCCGTTTGGGGCATGAGTGCGACGGACGCCAAGACGATTCGCGATACGGTCGATGTCATCGTACATAATGCTGCCGACACATCATTTGTGGCACATCGTAACACGAGCGATACCAACGTCAAGAGCGTACGCCAACTGATCGACTTCGCGAAGAGTTGCCGTCGCAATCCGCTCGTCGTGTATATGGGAACCGCTTCGAATGTGGGCGATATCAGCGGTTGCAGCGTGACCGAAGAAGATGGCTGCCGTGCCGAGAATCGCCACTACAACGAATACACGTACTCCAAGGCGATCGCGGAAAATCTGCTGCGGGAAAGTGGCTTGCCACTACTGACGTTACGGCCTTCGATTGTGCTCAGCGCGGACCTCGCCGACGAGACATTTGCCCGACAAATTCTCTGGTGCGCCCCACTCACCCGCGTGTTTCGCGCACTGCCACTCAACCCCGATGCCCGCCTCGATCTCGTCGATGTCGGGTTCGTTGCGGCAATGTCGGTAAGGTTGATGGAACATACGAACCGAACGTACGATTGCTATCATTTGTCGGCTGGCAAAAAATACGCCATCACGCTCGGCGAATTCGGCACGTTGATCAATTTGCAATACGGCCGTCGACCGTTGAAGTTGATTTCCCCGGCCGCGTGGACTCCGGCAGACGAAGAGAAATATGTGCGGACGGGCGTTCAGCGTCGCGTGTTTCGGTCGCTGCACCACTACCTGCCATTTTTGAACATGGACGTGACTTACGAGAACGATCGGCTTCGTCAGGACGTCGGTTTCGAAGATGCCATCCCACAACCGGTCGTCAATTACATCAACAAGTTGCTCGATATTATCCCAACGAAAGCCGCCATGAAGGAAGCCGCCGTTCCGTGATGTGCGAATCGTGTATTCATCGGTTTCATCTATAACAGAGCCACTGAGATGTTAGATATTTTTCTGCTCGCGGTCGCCATCGCGATGGAAGTCGCTGCGACGTGCTTGTTGAAGACATCGAACGGCTTGACGCGATTTTGGCCGAGTGTCGGCGTCGTCGTCGGCTATCTCGCCGCATTTTTCTTGCTCGCGCTTGCATTGAAACGCCTTCCGGTCGGCCCCGTTTACGCCGTGTGGGCCGGGCTTGGCACAGCCGCCACCGCAATCCTTGGCACCTGGTTATACGGCGACCGCCTGCCCACATGGGGTTGGATCGGTGTGGTGCTCATCGTGCTCGGCGTCGTGTTGCTCGGAGCTTGCGGCACGCACGCCCCCGACGACAATTAACAATCTCTTTCCTATATTCTGCCCGCTTACTACCGAGGACCAATTCTTTCGACAGTGTCGAAAGAATTGGTGCCTGGTCGTGCGGACTATATTGCGTCGGCAACCAGACAGTTGTGGAAGCCTGTGGTGAGTGCGTTGCGGTCGAGGTTCTTGCCGATGAACACGAGTTTGTTCACGCGGGGTTCGCCTTGTGCCCACGGCTTCGATGGCACCGCATCGAGTTGCATGTGAACGCCCTGAAAGACGTGCCGTTTTGCATCGCCGCGAATGCTCAAGATGCCTTTCATGCGGTAGATGTCTTGCCCTTTCGTTTGCAATAAATCCGAGATCCACGCATTGAACTTCTTGATATGCAAGTCGCCGGGCACGACGAATCCGACCGATGTCACGTCTTCATCGTGGCGGTGTTCGTGCTTGTGCGCGTGCGTATGTTCGTGATCGTGCCCGCAGTCCGGGGCGCAGGCGTCTTTGTGCGTGTGTTCGTGTTCTTCCGCCTTCAAAAAGTCGGGTTCGAACGACAGTACGCGATCGAGATCGAACCCGCCGACGTTCAGGATCTTGTCCATGTCAATGATGCCACGATCCGTGCGATAGACCTTCGCCACCGCGTTCATTCGCCGAATGCGTCGTTCGAGTTCGTCGAGTCCAGCGGGCGTAACTAAGTCAGTTTTGTTCAACAAAATCACGTCGGCGAAGGCGATTTGCTCGGTCACTTCCTTCGAACGGCCGATCTGCTGGCTCGCATGTTTCGCATCGATCACGGTGACGATCCCATCGAGCCGCGTGCTCGCCCGAATGTCGTCGTCGGCGAAGAACGTCTGCGCGACCGGCCCCGGATCGGCCAGCCCCGTGGTTTCGATGAGGATGTAATCGAACTTGTCGCGACGCTTCATGAGGTTGCTGAGAATGCGGATGAGGTCACCGCGAACGGTGCAACATATGCAGCCGTTGTTCATCTCGAAAATCTCTTCGTCGGCCGCGATCACGAGTTCCTGATCGACGCCGACTTCGCCGAATTCATTTTCGATAACGGCAATTTTCTTGCCGTGATTCGCAGTGAGAATATGGTTGAGCAACGTCGTCTTGCCCGCACCCAGGAAGCCCGTGAGAACGGTCACAGGAACGGTTAGTATCGCAGTCGGGGGCATGGCACTTCTCGAGGCGGTTGGGTTTCAGTCAATATATGTGCGAAGTGTGACGCGTCGAAATGCGAGTCGCGCAACGCGCTGGCGAGCGGCACGGCGTGCCGCGACAACGTCGAGTGGAGCGCAATCCGTGGAGGAGTTTGCGGGGCGTTCCGATGGGTATTTGTTGCGGTTTCGTAACCTCACTTCACCAGGCTGAATAGTTACGATTTTCGTTTTTGACATCTGTTCAAATGAATAGTTAATTCCACTCAGGGGACAAGCATTTGCGTACGTATATCTGAATTTTCAATTCGCAGAATAACGAAACCGATTTGACAAAACCTGTTTTGCGGAACTCCGTGACCTAGAATGGGTCTCATAGGAATGCTCTCAACGAGCGAGGAGTTGGCGCAATGACAGCCACAGTTCAAGCCACGTGCCCCGGATGTCGCAATGTGCTTCGGATTCCCATCGATTGGGCCGAACGGGCATTGAAGTGCAAGAAGTGTGGCACGGCGGTGCAAGCGCGTCGGAAGGGCACGCCGCCTCTGGGTAGCCCCGTTGCAACCGAACCGACGGCTGTCAGCCCTACCAATCCACCGTCTGCCAACCCGACGCCGGTCGTGCCGTTTCCCGCTTATGCTTCCGCCGAAATGCCCGTCGCGCCGCCCGGATACGGCACGCCACAATATCCGCCGGGTTACGGGCCGCCGCAATACCCGCCGCCCGGTTACGGCCCTCCCCAATATCCGCCACAGGGCGGTTACCCCCAGCCCGGCTACGGTGGCCCGCCGCAGTACCCCGGCTACCCATACCCGCAACAACAGCCCGGCGCGTACGCCCCGAACTACCCGTACACCCAGGCACCCGTCGTCCCGATGGAAGGGCATTTCCCGATCGAAGACAACGATGAGGCATCGCCGCGCCGCGGGAAGTATCGCCGCGGTGGCAGCAGCAAGTGGGTCGGTGCCATCGTCGTATTGATTTTGTGTGGTGGCCTGCTCGGTGGCGGCTTCTACCTCATGAAAGAGATGGAAAAAAACAAGCAATCGAAAGCGACGCCGACGAACAACACACCGGACGTGCCCAACAAAACTCCAGGTGAAACCAAGTCGGGTGGCCTCGCCGCACTCGCCGACCCGTTCCCGCGCCGCGTGCTCTTCGTGCATATTTCGAAGTACGTTTACTTCAACAACATCGCACCCGGCTCAAACGGCCGCGGCGAAGACATGCCGACGCGCACTGCCAACAAACTCGGCTTCGAGTTGCGCGTGCCGAGCGTCAAAGAGACCAGCCAGATTTTCGCGCTCACTGATTCCTCAGCGGGCAAAGATTTCCGCCCACCGATCAAGTCGGTCGTGCAACAAACGTTCGAGCAGTTCTTCAACACAAGCCGCGCTCAAGATCGCATCGCGATTTACTTCGGTGGCCACGCAGTCGTAATCGACGACAAAGCGTACCTCGTCCCCGTCGAAGGCGAACCCGACGTCGCCGAGACGCTGATCCCGCTCGCCGATTTTTACTCGAAACTGGCGGCTTGCAAAGCGCAACAAAAGGTCGTTCTGTTCGACGTCTGCCGATTCAACCCGCAGTTCGGGGCCGCCAAGCCCGGCAGCGAACCGATGAGCCCCAAACTCGCGGAACTCCTCCACGCCCCACCGCCCGGCATTCAAGTCATCACGAGCGCTTCAGCAGGTGAAAACGCGCAAGAAGTCAATGAATCGGGCAGCGAGTTCCTGACGGCATTCCGCGGAATGTCCGAAAAGAAGAAGGCCGAAAAAGCCGTACCCCCAACGCCCGACAGCCCGATTCCCGTTGCGATTTGGGCCGAATACCTCAAAGCCCAACTAACGACGCCACGCGATGGCAAGATCGTCCAGACGGTGAAACTCAGTGGCACCGAAGCCGCCGCAGTGCCCTATAACAAAGACGAACCGCTCGCGACCCGCTTCGATTGGCCGACCGCACCGAAGGGCATCAACCCCGACGACGTGATGAAGATGATCCAACTCGCCGCCACGCTACCGGGCATTCGAAAAGACCTCGACATCCCGCCGTCGCTGGGGCAGGTTTACCCGTTCGCGGCCGACAAAATGAAGGATTATCAATCCGATGGCGTTACCGACGAAGACATCCTGAAAAACGGCGAGAAGTACCCCGTTCGCAAGGCGACGATCGAGGCGCTGAACCTCATTCGCGAGAAGTGGTCGTTCGGCGAAGACGGCTTGCGCGAGTCGTTCAGCGGGGCCGCCGACGACAAGCTCAAGAAGGAAATCGCCGCCGAACAGGTCGTGCCCGCAAAGCTGATTCTCGCACTCGAAGAGCAACTCATCGCGCTCGAAGAAGTGGGCAAGAAACTCGACGAGGAAAAGTCGAAGAAATGGCTCGCGATGTATCAGTACGCCCTCGCGCAGATTCAGATGCGCTGGGCATTCACACACGAATACGACCTCGCGCTCGGGAACATTCGCACCGATTCCGTGCCGCGTAGCGACAAGGGCGGCGAACCGGTCTGGCGGCTGATTACCGTCGGTAAAATGAAGAGCAAAAAGGACGTGAAAGAGAAAGCCGACGCCGCCCGCGAAACGCTTGAAAAGATGACGACCGACCACAAAGGCACGCCGTGGGAAGTGCTCGCGAAGATGCACAAACACGTGGCGCTCGGCCTCGATTGGAAGCTCGAAATCGAGGAAAAGAAAGAAGAAGAGAAGATGGAAATGAAGAAGGAATAAGCCGCGCCATTGATCGCAACGCCCACGGATCGTAAGGTACACGAACGCACTTGTAGCTCAAC
>JANXNT010001258.1 GCA_025353985.1 Limnoglobus sp. | reverse complement strand
TACCAAATTCTGCCGTTCATCGAACAACAGAACGTCTTTGCTCTGCCATTCACGACACTGGCAACCTTCGAGGCCACCATGGGCCCGATCGTGATCAACTCGTTCATTTGCCCGAGTAATCCGACGCCGTCGGTAGATGGTGGTGGCACCGCGCTGACGAACTACCTCGCGGTCACAGGTCGCCAGCGCAACGAGTGGTCGACACTCGGCGGTGATACGGGCGTGGTGAACGTTTTCCCAGCGACTAACAAAATTCGCATTGCGTCGATCACCGACGGGACCAGTAACACGATCGTGTTCGGCGAACGTCCACCGTGGGTTGCCGGTGGCTGGGGTTGGGCGATGCGTGGTGCACCGGACCTCGACAACATGCTATGGGCACAGTACACGACGAACTCACTCGACTCGAAGCCCTACACCACCGATGGGCTGGGTACTGCCTGCGTGTTTCCACAGCAATTTCAACCGGGTTTCCCGACGCCGAACCGTTGCGATTTGTACCACTATTACTCGTATCACACCGGTGGTGCGAACTTCGCGCTAGCCGATGGTTCGACGCGCTTCTTCTCGTACGCAGCGGGTGCAGTCATCATTCCTGCGATGGCCACTCGGGCGCTCGGCGAGGTGATTTCCGAATGATGACTTTCCAGAAAATGCTCGCGGCCCTTTCCCTTGCGGTATTGGTCGCCGGCTGTGGTGGTTCCGTTGGCGATGTTACCGGCAAAGTCACGTACAAGGACAAACCCGTGACATCGGGAACCGTCGTTGTCCTCGGCAAAGATGGGATTCCGAAATCGGGGACGATTCAGCCCGATGGGAGTTACCGTGTCGTCGGTGTGAAATCGGGTGAAGCGCGAGTGATGGTGTCCAGCCCGCCGCTCGTCGCAAGTGCTACATCCGCCAAAGATGGTGCCAAGGCCGAAGTGAGCGACAAACCGTCGCAATCGCAAGAAGCCCCTGCCCCCGCCGCCAATACGGAACTGACAAAGACTTGGGTCGCGATCCCGGACAAATACGGCGACACGACACGAACCGATTTGAAATTGACCGTCGTCAGTGGCGCGAACGCTTTCGACATCCCGCTCAACTGATTCGCCGCTTTACGCAGAATCGAATCGGCCGTAGGAGCATTCCTGCGGCCGATTATCGTTACAACCCAGTGACCATGCGGATGTATCGGATCGCGATCGGCATACCGAACGGCAAGCTAATGAGGATTGGCATGCCGACGAGCATGAGGGGAATCCCCGTTAAGATGCCCATACTCGTTGCGACCATGACGATCTCCTTTTGAAATCAGACTGCGGCGCGGCGGCCGGGTTTCGATACGCCGATACTCGCGGGTTCGGCACAGCCGCCAGCGGTGGGTAGCATTTTATACGGGCTGCAATTGTTCCGCGGGTTAAACGCGGTGCGAAGCCGGACCATGAAGTTCAGATCGTCCTTCGTGAACAGCACTGGCATGAAGTCGAGCTTCTCGACGCCGATGCCGTGTTCACCCGTGACACTGCCACCGAGGCGAATGCATTCGGTGAGGATATCGTGGCTCGCGTCGAGCACTTTCTTCACTTGCGCCGGGTCGCGTTCGTCGAACATCAAGATCGGGTGAATGTTGCCATCGCCCGCATGGAAGACGTTCGCAATCGCGATCTGGTACTTGTCGGCGACGTTCAAAATGAACTTCATAATCTGCGGTAACTTCGTTCGCGGCACCACGCCGTCTTGCGTGCAATAGCTCGGATAACCGAGGCGGCCAATCGTGCCGAACGCTTGCTTGCGTGCCTTCCACAACGCGAGACGATCGTTCTCGCTGTTCGCCTTCCGCACTTCGCGGGCGTTGTTCGCGAGTGCGATCGCCTCGATGCGGTCGGCTTCTTCTTGCAAGCCTTCGGACATGCCATCGACTTCCATAATCAGCACCGCACCGGCATCGAGCGGGAAGCCGAATTTGAATGCGGCCTCGACGGCTTTCAGAATCGTTTGGTCTAAAAGCTCGAGCGCCGCCGGGACGATCCCCGCACCGATGATGCCGCTAATCGCGTTTGTGGCGTCGTCGATATTCGCGAAGATTCCGAGCAACGTGCGATACGCTTCGGGGTTCCGCGTAATGCGCACCCAAACTTTCGAAACAATGCCGAACGTACCTTCGCTACCGACAATAGTGCCAACGAGATCGTACCCCGGTGCATCTTCGGTTGGCCCGCCGACAGTGACGACGTTGCCATCGGGCAGCACGAGTTCGATACCGAGAATGTGGTTGACGGTCACGCCGTATTTCAGCGTGTGCGGGCCGCCGGAGTTGGTCGCGACGTTGCCGCCAATGGTACAAGCACCCTGGCTGCTCGGGTCCGGGGCGTAATGGTAGCCGTGCGGTTTCAGTGCGTTCGTCAGCCAGACATTCACGACGCCCGGATCGACGACCGCGTAACGATCTCGCACGTTAATTTCGTGGATCGTCTTCATGCGAGCGAGCGCAATCATGACGCCGCCACCGACGGGCACACAACCCCCGGCAAGGCTCGTACCGGCACCGCGAGCGATAAACGGAATGTCCAGTTCGTTGCAAATTTTCACGATACCGACGATGTCTTGCGTGGTGCGCGGAAACACGACGACATCGGGTTTGCTCTTCGCGATGGTGAAGCCATCGCATTCGTACGTGGCCAGATCGGCCTTGGAAGTGAGCACGTTCTCCGCACCAACGACGGTTTTCATGCGCGCGACGAGCTTTGCCGTGTCGCGATCGATGGTCGGCACATACGGAACGAACGATGGGGTGGCAGTGGTATTCATGCCACTAGTATATCGCGAACGGGGTCGTCTCGGCGAGCCACCCCGTTCGTTCGACGCGCAAGCAACGGATTAATTTCTTGTCGCAGGATCGATCTGGGAATGGATTCGCTCGCGGGCATCATCGGGGAGTTCTGGCCCTTCGACAGGTGGCTCGCTACGCAGAAATTCACCTGACGCTCGATCGACTTCGACGAGTTGCGTGCGGAACCGTCGACAGGCTGCACATACGACCGATCCCCTCAACGCCGCGTTCGTCGTTGGAGGGGATAACGCACTCCGAACCCCGGAGAACGGTGTGGTCGAATTCAGCTTCAGCGAATTAAGCGTCTTCAACGGCGTTACTACTCGCGGCGGTTACATTTTCGATACGCAGATCACGAACGACTCGGACATTTATCGCATCTCGTTCACGTCGCAAGCCGTCCCGGCACCACCGGCGGTGATACTCGCCGCATTCGGGATGGCACTCGTCGGCCTCGTCCGCCGTCGTCGTGGTAACGGCGAAGTCATTGCGGTGTAGATACGGTGGGCAGCAGGATGACCCAGGGGTACGACGAAGCGTCTAACCCTGGGCGCACCTTAAAATACAGGCGATCCGTGTCCTGGAGAGATTTCGTAGGGGCACCCCTTGTGGGTGCCTGGGATTAATATCCCTGTCTCTGATAGCATGAACCGGCACCCACAAGGGGTGCCCCTACATGAGAATGGCGCAACTTCAGAACGCGCCAGAGAGGGATGATTTCCAAGCGTACGTTTGCCTACAATGGGGTGCCCAAATCCCTGCTGGATTTGGGAGTTTGTTTCTGCACGCGCTGCGGTAAGATACGTACTGAAAGTTTCGCCTCACAATAAGTGACACGACTATGACACTCGCGACAACATTGGCCACTCCCGTTTCGGCTGTTCCGGACCGGAAGGGACGGTTCGGCGATTACGGCGGGCGGTACGTTCCCGAAACGTTGATGTTCGCGCTCGAACAACTGACAGATGCGTACGAAGATGCGCGTCGCGATCCGCTGTTCGAAGCCGAGTTTCACCGCATCATGAACGAGTACGTCGGTCGACCGTCGCGACTGTACTTCGCCGAACGACTGACGCAAGAAGCGGGCGGGGCACGCATTTTCCTGAAGCGCGAAGATCTCAACCACACCGGCGCACACAAGATCAACAACGCCATTGGGCAGGCACTCTTAACGAAGCGGATGGGCAAGAAGCGCATCATCGCGGAGACCGGTGCGGGCCAACACGGCGTCGCATCCGCCACGGCGGCGGCGCTACTCGGGATGTCGTGCCGGGTTTATATGGGCACCGAAGATATTCGCCGTCAGGAACTCAACGTCTTCCGCATGAAGGCGATGGGTGCGGAAGTGTTCCCCGTCGAGAGTGGTAGCCGAACGCTGCGCGATGCGGTCAACGAGGCGATGCGCGAATGGATGTCGTCGGTCGAAAGCACGCACTACATCATCGGCAGCGCGATCGGGCCACACCCGTTCCCGATGATGGTTCGCGATTTCCAATCGGTGATCGGCCGCGAGACGCGTCAGCAATGCCTGGAACAGATCGGGCATTTACCCGATGCGATCGTTGCGTGTGTCGGCGGCGGCTCGAATGCGGCGGGCATGTTCTACCCGTTCATCGACGATGAGAATGTCGAAATCGTCGGCGTCGAGGCGGGCGGTCGCAGCGCGAAACCTGGCAACCACGCGGCCACGTTAAACTACGGCCAGCCGGGCGTCCTCCACGGCACATTCACGTACGTTCTGCAAGACGACGACGGCCAAACCTCTGACGTGCACAGCGTCTCCGCAGGGCTAGATTACCCTGCCGTCGGCCCCGAACATAGCTTCTGGAAAGACAACAACCGCGTGCGATACTGCAACGTCACCGACGACGAAGCGATCGAAGCGTTCTATTTGTGCAGCCGCCTCGAAGGAATCCTTCCCGCGCTCGAAACCGCGCACGCCATCGTGGAAACGATGCGAATGGCCGCCGAGCGCGACGCCGACGAAGCGATCGTCCTCTGTTTCAGCGGTCGCGGCGACAAAGACTGCGCCGAAGTCGCCCGCGTGATGGAAGCACGCGGGAAGTAAACGGAGTACAATAGTCGCGTACGGTTTGATACGGAGAGTGCCATGTCGAGCGAATTATTAGCGACCCCACGGCCAGCCCAGAGCGTCGATCCGTTTCACATTGGAACGCGATACGTGAAGTGCTTCGACGCGAACGGCAAACGAGACGACAAGCTCGTGCCACTGACTGAGGAGGACTTCCTCCATCCCCAGGAAGAGGACCGCTTGATGCTCAATAATGCGCACAACATTGCCGTCCGGTATCTCCACGAAGCGATTTTGCAAGCCTGTCGTGCGCGGCCATCGGTTCGCGTCTTCTCCGACCATCGCATCGATTGGCAGCATCCCGAAATTCGTCCCCACGGGCCAGATGTCGTCGTCTTCGACCGCTTCACGATGGATTGGGACGACCTTCGGGGCACGCTACCTGTCGCCGATTTGGGGATCGAAGTCATCGCCGTTTTCGAAGTGACATCGGAAAGTACGCGGTACATCGACTTGGACAAGAAGTTCGTCGAATATGCCGCGGTTGGCATCCCCTATTACATCCTGGTCGATGTCGCGGAGCCGAACGGCAATCCGAACGTGCGAGGGTATCGCCTCGACGGCGATCGTTACAAACCGATGCGGCGCGACGTGGAATTGGGCTTCATGGTGCCAGGCTTGAAGATGTGGTTTCGCTGGCTAGACAACACCGTCGTTGCTGCCAACGAAGACGGTCAAGACATTCCCGACACGTTAGGACTCGTCGAAAGTCTCGATGAAATGACAGTGAAATCCGAAGAGTACAAGCAACAATCCGAAGTGTACAATCAGCAATCGGAAACGTTCAAGCAACAATCCGAAGCGTACAAACAGCAATCGGAAGCGTTCCAGCAACAGATGGTTTCCGAGCGAACGCGAGCGGATGAAGCCGAACGGCGTGCAGAGCAAATCGCGACAGAGTTGCGCCTTCTGCGTGGCAATTCTGCGGAGTGACGAAATCGATCCTGTGTCGCCAGTTCCCCTTGCGTTCGCGCGCATGTCCGGGATATTCTCCGCGAATGAAGACACGCACCGCGATCAATTATTGGCCGGACACCCAGTGTGCGAAAGCATTCTGGGGCCAGCACGAACTGCCGCCGTACCGTCAGTTGCGCGAGGATACGCTGGATTGTGCCGACCCGAAAGCGGGCCAGGAGTGGCTCGATCTCGGGTGCGGCGGTGGCTCGTTGACGAAGGGCATTTGGGAACGCACGCACGGTACGGTCGGTCGCGTGTCGGCCTCGATTGCGCCGCCGCGAACGAGCGAGCTTACGAATATTTGCAACGCGATCTCACGCCGACACCGGGCGAGCGCATCCGGTTCGTGTGTGCCGATTTCAGTTCGGGCCTCGGCTTGTTTGCGGATGCCAGTTTCGACCGCGTCATCTCCGGTTTGTCGATTTCGTACGCAGAATCGATCGATCCCGTTACGGGCGATTGGTCGACGCAAGCGTACGATGCGGTGCTGTCCGAAGTGCATCGCCTCTTGCGGTCTAGTGGCATGTTCGTATTTTCGGTGAATGTGCCGAACCCGAAGTGGACGCGAGTAGGGCTGCGTTCGTTACGGGGCGTGTTCGGGGCGAAACGGCCGTTGCGCTACCTGCAAAAATCGTGGCGGATGTATCGTTACGGCGCGTGGCTGACGCGCGAAGCCCGCACGGGGCGCTTCCATTATCTGCCCGCCGAAGACGTAACCGCACGCCTTACCGAAGCCGGCTTCACGCAGATTTCGCACCGCCTCAGCTACTGCGATCAGGCGTATATTTTCACTTGTACGCGATCGTGAAAGGCTACTCGATACCGCTATCGGCGCAGCGACGGTTCATCTGCGATCTGCTGCATTTTTCGACCGGGGTACCGACGGTTCCCGTTCAACGGCGAATGCAAATTGCCGCCGTCGTGGCTGCGCGTACGACGTGCGACCCGCGTCCGTCGTGGCCCGCGGTCTTTACGAAGGCGTTCGCACTTCTCGCGAAAGAAATGCCCGAACTCCGCCGCGCCTACATCAAACTCCCGTGGCCGCGGCTGTATCAATACCCGATCAGCGTGGCGGGAATTGCCGTCGAACGCGAGTATCTTGGCGAGCGCGGCGTGTTCATCGGCCGCATCACCGACCCTGCCGAAATGCCGGTGAAAGAAATCTCCCGGCGCATCGAACGGCTCGCGAAATCGCCCATCGAAGAGATCAAAGCTTTTCGCCGCGCACTCCGGTTCACGCGCATTCCACGCTTACTCCGTCGCCCGCTCTGGTGGCTCGGATTGAACTTGCCACGCAGTCGCGGCAACCTCTTCGGCACGTTCAGCGTCACCGTTTACTCCTCACTCGGTGCCGAGTCATTGCACCCGCTCACGCCACTTACGTGTACGCTGACGTATGGTATCATTGCCCCCGATGGCAGCGTTGATGTGCGTCTGGTGTACGATCACCGCGTGCTCGACGGCGCAATCGTCGCCCGCGCACTGGCACGGCTCGAAGCGATTTTGAATTCCGAGATCGTCGGGGAATTGGCGTTTAGCTGCTAAGGGCGGAAACTCTCCGAACATTCGCGATGCATCCGATATTACCGAGCCGATCCCCGCAACGGGTCGGGTGTAGGCTCCGATGCTTCCACCCGACCCCTTGCGGGGAATCGGCTCAGAATAACCGCTCGCCTTCCGATGCGATTTGAACCGTGCCGATTGCGACGGCTTGGTGCGTGACGGATGAATTGGGTACCACCCAATGAATTGGGTGGTGAATTGGGTAGTACCGGCGAATTGAGAACGTTACCTGACGCGTTAGCCCAGTAATCGCGTCAGTGCCGTCATGCCGAGTTCGGCGACTTGGCTCGGTTTGCATTGCCAGATCATCGGGTTCATCACTTCGAGCGAGACGTAACCAGCGTAGCCGATTTGCTGTAGCTTTTGCAAAATTGCAAGTAACTGGAAGTCGCCTTCGCCGGGGAAGACGCGGTCGGCGTCGGTCATGATTTCTCGCGGGATGCCGGGGATGTCGCAGAGGTGAACGTGTGCCAACGTTTGCGGAGTCAGGCGGTCGAGATCTTCGAATTTGCTCGCGCCTTTGTAATATTGAAAGGCATCCAGGCAGACGCCGACGTTCGGTTCATCGCACTGTTCCACGAGCAAAATCGCCGTTTCGAGGCACGAACAAAACGTGTCCGCGCCGCGGAACTCGAGCGCTAGCCGCACGTCGTACCCCGCCGCCCACTGTGCCGCTTGCGACAGCGACACGACCGCACGGCCCAGGCTCGTTTCATCGAGTGTTTGCGCGAAGTCCGCCACGACGACCATCGTCGGGATCGCGAATTGCTGGCACAAATCGAGCCGCGTTTTGAAGTGATCGAACGTCGCCTTCCGCGCGTCCCCCTGCGAAAGCAGCAACCCGCCCTGATACGCCGCCGCCACCAACGTCACGCCGCGATCGACCAAGAGTGTACGCGTCGCGTCGATGGTCGAAGTCGCAAGGTGCTGCTCGAGTTTCGTGAGCCAAACTTCGATGGCGGTACACCCGCCATCGGAGTACCCCATCACATCGGCGGCAAACGTCGCGGGCATCGTACACGCTTGGCTAATACTGTATTTCATGCCGCTAGTATAGGCGACTCGAAGAGTCACACTCGATTATGTAGCCATCTCGCTCCGCAAAACGGATGTATGTGCAGGAATATCGGAACTGTTAGCCCGAAGCGCTAGCGAGGGAGTCGTGGCGAGTCTCCGAGACGCAACGTGAAACCGGAGCGAGAGGGCTACTTCCGGAATCGCTTCAGGCCGGCTTCGGTGCTGATGCGGGGGGTGTAGCCGAGGTCGCGCTTGGC